>JAISLH010000082.1 GCA_031260565.1 Bacteroidales bacterium | reverse complement strand
ATTAAGTATGTTGTAAGACTCTTTTTTTGCGTGCAAAAGTAGCAGCTATCATATCAATTACTAAACTTGCGTTTTACTTCCTTATAAAACCAAAGAGAGACATCACAATACTTAAACTTATGGTTAGAAATAGGTTGCGTTTTAACAAAATAAATTTTCATTTCACTTCATTCAACCGCTATTTTAGCCTCCTCAATCGCCATAATAACTTACTAAAACGCTGTTTTAACTTACTCAAACGCTGTTTTATTTTCACCAAACGCTGTTATAAATTTGTTTGATGTACATCTTATTTTCATTAGACGTACATAAAAAATAAATAAGACGTACATCAAATAAAAATAAGATGTACATCAAACGAAAATGAAACGCCGCTTCAAGAAAATGAAACGGCGTTTGAGTAAGTTATTATGGCGTTTGGTGAAAATGAAATGGTCTTTGGGAAAAGTGAGGCGATGTTATGGTTGTGCAAAAGGAAGAAATCAGGCAAAAAAACGGGCTTTTTGAGGTCAAAATATGGCAGAATAAAGGCGTTATTGGCAGAAAAGATAGTCTAAAATAAGGCTGTAATTCAAATATTTAAGCAAAAAAGAATAATTTTTTTTCAAAAAAATGCTCCAATGTGCCTGAAATTATATAATTTTGAAGCCGCTTGTTAAGAGAAAACAGGCATAAATTAAATTAAACAAAATATATCTTATGACAACATTAACATTGTTATTGCAAGCAGTTGGCGACATGGCGTTAGGTTACGGATTAGCCGGAATAGGTGCAGGTATAGCAGCAATAGGAGCTGGTATCGGTATCGGTAATATCGGAAAAAATGCTATGGAGGCTATTGCTCGTCAGCCCGAAGCTACATCAGACATCAGAAGTAATATGATTGTGATTGCGGCTTTGGTTGAAGCGGTTGCCTTGTTTGCTAATGTGGTTTGTCTGCTTGTCGTTTTCAAGTAGCAAATCGTCAATTAAGCAGTATGACGATTGGTCGTACTGCTTAGTTTTTTTATTAACGAAAAATGAAGTAAAAAAGGATAGAATATGAATTTACTTACACCGGGTATAGGATTGATTGTCTGGATGACGTTGGTATTTCTAATTCTCTTGTTCGTTTTGGGCAAGTTTGCATTTCCTGTTCTCCTTGTTACAATGAAGAAGCGTGAGCTGTCAATAAAAGAGTCGCTTGACGCAGCTGCAATGGCAAAAGAAGAAATGAAGCACCTGCAAGCAAGCAATGAGGTCTTACTAAGACAGGCTCAGGAAGAAAAAGACGCCATAATAAAGGAGGCAAGAGCGATAAAAGAAAAGATGATACGCGAAGCTGAAGGTGAAGCTCATTTGGTAAAGGAGAGAATGCTGGTATCTGCCCGTGAAAGCATTAACTATGAGAAGCTCCAAGCGATGACAGAGTTGAAGAACCAGATAGCAAATCTCGCCATTGACATTGCAGAAGACGTCTTGAAGCAAGAGCTGTCTGACAGAAACAGAAGTAACGAAATAGTTTCGCAAAGAGTGTCCGAAATCACGCTACATTAACCCATTTAACCGAAAAACAGCTATGAGTTCCCTGATATTACAGACTCGTTACGCTCAATCGCTCTATGATTTAGCCAAGAAACTCAACCAAATTGAGCAGGTCTTCCAAGATATGTTACTCATTGAGCAGATATGTCAAGAAAATCGCTTACTGCGTGCCATATTAAAGAACCCAACGATAAAACCTTTGAAGAAAAGGTCAATATTGAAGGAAGTCTTTGCCGAAAAGCTTTCACCTGTTACGATAGAGTTCCTTAAACTTTTGTCGGCAAAGAGGAGAGACGTTTATTTATTGGAGATTTCGCAGCGATATATTGCCATTTACAAGAAGGAAAAGGGTATCAAAATTGCGTATCTTACCGTTGCCGAAAAAACATCCGAAGACATTCGCGACCAATTAACCGTCTTATTGAAACAGGAGTTGGAAAGCGAAATAGAAATCGTTGAAAAAATTGACCCTAAACTTATCGGCGGCTTCAGCCTCGCCATTGAGGGTAATCTTTATGACGCCAGCCTCTTAAAAGGTATCACAACGCTGCGACAGGACTTCTCAAAAAACATATACGAGGGTAGCATTTAATGACAAAATCGGGTTTATGATAAAGCGAATACTATATATCGTAAATCTGTTGCTGGTTCTGCTCTTACTACTTGCTCAATCAGCGGCTTACGTCTCACCTTCTACCTACGACAAGCTATCTTTGCTGACTTACTCCTATCCATTTTTGGTGCTAATCAACGCAATTTTCTGCATTCTTTGGCTCTTCGTCAAAATTCGCTTTACCATTGTGCCTTTAGCAGCCCTTATCTTACAGATTAACAGCATTCCGCTGATGGTTAATTACTCAAAAGAAAACCTTAATTTGTTCTCCTCGAAAAATGCTCCTAACATTTTAGAAAAAGAAGCCGACATTTTAGAAAATGCTCCTAACATTTTTCAAGCAGATACCGACAGCGTAAAATCTACTTTATTAAACTTTGCAACTTATAACGTTTGCGGCTTTGGTTACGCTTCAGATGATAGGAATGCGACCTTTGATTCTGTCTTAGCCTTGCTTAAATCCCATGATATTGACGTTGTTGCGATGCAAGACTTCCCCAGAATTTCCGTTAAGCACGCTTGGCATAACAAACTCCTTGCCGCTGGCTACAAATATTTCTTTTCGCTCGATCCTGACGGCAGTATTGTTGATAAAAGCGTTATTTATTCCAAGTTTCCCTTAGGAAAAACGGGCGGACTCTTGGCTTGGGCGGAAGAACCCGGTGAATTTATTTTTGCAGACGTCAGAAAGGGCAATAAAGAGTTTAGAATTTATAATTTTCACCTTGCTTCCTACTTGCTTTCTCAGGAAGAACACAAACTTCATAAGGTAAAAGATAAGGAAAGTATCGTTCGAAAGCTCTTAGCCGCAAACAGATTGCGGGCTAAAGAAGTAAATGATATATCAGAAACCATCGCCACAACAGAAAAGCCTTTTTTGGTGGTGGGAGACTTCAACGACACGCCATTTTCCTACACCTACCACAAACTTTCCAAGCATTTATCGGATTGTTTCGTTAAAAAAGGTAGAGGTTTTGGCATTACATACAACCAACTTGCCGTTCCCTTCCGCATAGACTACGTTTTGGCATCAAAAGACTTCACAACGATGGCTTATGACAGCCCAAAGTGCAAATATTCCGACCATTTCCCAGTTTTTGTTGTTCTTAAATTGCAGTGAAATGAAGATAAAACTCGCCGAAAGGTACAAAAACGTTATTGCCTTGCTCAATGACGCCAATCCAACGGCTGAAACTGAACTCCAATACCGCAATCCGTACGAATTATTGGTTGCTGTGATACTTTCTGCTCAATGTACAGACAAACGAATCAACGCCATAACGCCGCAACTCTTTCATCGCTTTCCCTCCGCCGAAGATTTGGCGAAAGCAAGCGAGGAAGAAATTTTAACATATATCAAATCAGTTTCCTATCCTAACGCAAAGGCGAGGAATTTAAGTCGTATGGCTCAGCGGTTGGTTGAAGTATATCATTCGCAAGTGCCTTCTGACACGCTGGAGCTTCAAACCCTTGCCGGCGTTGGGCGAAAGACAGCAAACGTTATTGCATCTGTCATCTTCAAGCAGGCGAAAATGCCGGTGGATACGCACGTTCATCGCGTCAGCGGGCGAATAGGCTTAACAAAAGACGCAAAAAACGTCCGCCAAACGGAGGAACAACTGATGAAAAACCTCAAAGGATACAACATAGCCTTACTTCATCATCAGTTAATCTTGCATGGGCGTTATATCTGCAAGGCTCGCAAGCCTCTATGTGCCGAATGCACGCTCAAAACGTGGTGTTCTTACTACGAAATGACAATAAAAAATGACAAAAAGGCGTTATAATGAAAAAATTAGTACCTTTGCAGTCGTAAAACAAAGAAAAAAAGTAGTTAAAAAGATGAAAAAATTAGTTGTAATCTTGATTGCCGTTGTTGGATTGGGCATTTTGGTGTCCAGCTGTTCGCAAAAACATTGTGATGCCTACAATAGCACAAATCGTTACAGGGCAGAAAACTTAAGGTAGTTCCTTTTAGCGTTTTAGCCCCTTGTACCAACAAGCTATATGCTTATAAGCGTGTAACTTGTTGGTATTTTATTTTACCCAAACTTCCTTTCAATAACCCAGTTTATTCATTTATTTTCGCAGGTTATTCATTGGTCAAATTCTTTCAGTTGAAAGAGTTTTTTCTTTCAGTTAAAAGAATTTTTTCTTTCAGTTGAAAGAGTTTTTTCTTTCAGTTAAAAGAATTTTTTCTTTCAGTTAAAA
>JAISLH010000034.1 GCA_031260565.1 Bacteroidales bacterium | reverse complement strand
CTTCTTCGCCTCCGAGAGCCACAGGCATCCCCCATGCGCCCTTCTCTACTTCTCTATTTCTCTCTTGTATATCACTAAATTTGTCAATGAACTAACTGTTGTCCTGTTTCATTGCGGACAACTATTGCTAACTTAGAGAACTCTCTTACTCTAAGTCAATATGTTTTAAGAATATAAAATTCTTTCTTTTACTGCTTATGATTGAATAGGCATAACAGATACATAAGACCTGTCACTTCTACCCTTTTTGAACTGAACAACTCCATCAGACAACGCAAATAAAGTATGATCTTTACCTATACCTACGTTTTGTCCCGGATTATGAACAGTACCTCTTTGGCGTACTATTATATTGCCAGCTATACACTTCTGACCACCAAATATCTTTATGCCCAATCGCTTGCTGTGCGATTCGCGACCGTTACTTGAACTACCGACACCTTTTTTATGAGCCATATCCTATTTGTTTTTAAGTTTATAATATATCAGTAATAAGAACTTGCGTCAAACACTGACGATGACCATTCATTTTTTGATAACCTTTTCTCCTTTTCTTCTTGAAGACAAGCACCTTCTCACCTTTAATATGTTTGATAACCTTGGCTTTAACCGAAGCACCGGCTATGGCGGGTGTTCCGATTGTTACATTGCCGTCTTCATCCTTGAGCATCACGGTGTCAAAAGACAACTCCGCACCTTCTTCATGATGAAGACGATTGACGAAAATCTTTTGCTCTTTCTGAACCTTGAATTGCAATCCTGCTATTTCTACTATTGCGTACATTGTTTTATATATATTTTTTATCAAAAACGGACTGCAAAAGTACAACTTTTTTCCATATTAACAAATAGAAATGTGCTTTTTTTTTACTTCATTTTTTCAATACACTATTTCACAATGCCTTATGACTATATTTTTTTCACCTTATGAAACAAAAAATCTATTAAAACAGCCATAAAACACCCTCTTAGCTCCCAAAAATAAGACAAAATCAACAAAACAATTTTTCCATTTATCGTATCAAAAAATTCATACACCTTATTATATATATAAACGCCTATTTTACTTTCATCAAACGCTGTTTTAAGTCTGCAAAACAGCGTTTAAAGTTGCGGAAGCTTTGTTTTAAATTCTGGAAACAAAGTTTAAGTTTAATAAGATGTACAACTTATTTTCATAAGATGTACATCTTATTTTACTTTGATGTACATCTTATTTTATTTTGATGTACATCTTATTTTATTTTGATGTACGTCTTATAAATTTAAAACGCTGTTTCAGCAAAATAAAGCGGCGTTTCAGCAAATTAAAACAGGGCTTTAGTAAGTTAAAAGAGCCTTTTGGAAAATTTATTTTTCACTTCGCTTGCGTCATATAAAAGAAAAAACGTACCTTTGCCACTCAAAATCAAACAACAAAAAGATATGAAACGCTTTCTCAAATTAACAATATTCCTATTGGCTGTATTATGTTGGCAAAATGCGGATGCACAACTGCGTCCTGAAATAAAGGCTCTCAGAGACAGCATTGCCTCTCATAATATTCTTGAAAGTATCGCTTTAGGAGAAGGTGGTGACCCATCTATAGTTTATCAATATTTTAAAAAGCTGAAAAATAAAGCAACGGATGACGAGTTACGCATTCTAATAAAAGATTGTAATGCCGTTGTAAGAGGCTATACGTTCTTGGCTTTTCTGCATAACGGAAGCAATGATATGTTTCCCATACTTTTAGAAATGATTTATGATACAGCAACGGTTGAAACACAAGAATCTTGTCGTATAGGTGAGGAGCAGGTTGGCAGCTATTGCCTCTTCAAAGCAGGGTATAGGAATTCATTGTGGTATTTGAATACAAATCAAACGGCAATCATAGATAGCATTTTAATTTTTGACAAAAATATAAAGTCGTATCAAAAAAATAATCTATTGAGGCGACTGACGCCTGATAAGAAATATTACACCAGAATAAGGGAAATAGCAGATGAAGAAAGAAACCCCTCTGCTATTATTGCATTAGCGAGATACAAAAACGAAAACGATATAGAAATTATTAAGACTTTCTTTGATGATAAAGAAAATGAATACTATGCTGTCTATGCGGCAAGAGAATTTCCAGACACAGCCTTTTATCCATACTTAGTGAGCATATTTGAAAGGTTGTGGGCAAACGATAAGTATGACTATCAATTATCACACATCTTGTGTCAAGCGTTGGCAAAGTATCCTACAAAGCAAACGTGCAAACTTTTCAATCGCATAAAGAGGATTAAATTAAACTATAAAGATGATGACGATGACGGAATATTTAAGTACGAAACGTGGGGAGTGTGTATGCTTGCGGCTTTCATTAAATACCCAAATCCAATCTTTGAACCAATAAAACAAAGTATTAACTTTGACTTTGAAGACGAAGAGGGCAAACTCTTTATTGAAGATGAGATACAATCCGCTATTGATAGGACACCATAGCAATTAGGCTTTAAGTAAGTTAATGTTTAGCTTTGAAGCCGAAATTGACCTTTTTCACCAAGCATAATGAAAGATAGAGGCTGGGCAACGCATTTATTGTCAATTAAAATAAATGTTGTACCTTTGCAGTCCTAATTTTGATATAAAGATGAACGAAAATAATAAACGTAACTTTAAAAGCCCTAAGGGCAAACAGCCTAAGATTAAGTTTAGTGTGTATTGGATTTATGCTGCTTTGCTGATAGGGGTCATTGTGCTTTCTTTTGGTGGTGATAATGACAATACCACGAGTAAGGATATTTTATGGGACAAATTGAAGACGGTGCTGCTGAAAAAGGATTTCTCAAAAATAACTGTTATTAATAAGGAGTTTGCTGAGATTTATATCAAGCCTGAGATTATAAAGACCAACGACACTTACAAAGATTTGAGGATAAAGAATGGTTTGTTTTCCTCAGCGAACACTAACAATAGTGGCTTCTATGTTTATAAATTTGTAGATTATAAAGACTTCAGAGAGCAGTTACAGACGATAGAGAACCAATGGATAGCTCAAGATACAGCAGGCGTTACAGACGAGATAAAGAAGCAGGAAACAATAGCGGATTTACGAATCAACGTACAGACCGAGACACGTAAGAGTTTCTGGGGAGAAAATCTGACTTGGATATTTTGGCTTCTTGCGATGGTTGTGATGTGGGTTTTTATCGGGCGAATGATGCGTGGTAACAGCGGTGGCGGAGGCGGTATGGGCGGCGGAATATTCTCTGTCGGAAAGAGCAAGGCTAAGCTATATGACAAGGAAAAAGGTGTTCAGATAACTTTTGCTGATGTGGCTGGGTTGGAAGAGGCAAAGGTTGAGGTTATGGAGATAGTTGATTTTCTGAAAAACCCGAAGAAATATACCAATTTGGGAGGGAAAATACCCAAAGGAGCATTGCTTGTCGGTCCTCCGGGAACAGGTAAAACTCTATTAGCAAAAGCTGTTGCGGGAGAAGCCAAAGTTCCTTTCTTTTCTTTATCCGGGTCGGATTTTGTAGAGATGTTTGTTGGTGTTGGTGCTTCTCGTGTTAGAGATTTGTTTAAAACAGCTAAAGAGAAAGCCCCTTGTATTATATTTATTGACGAAATTGATGCTATCGGACGTGCGAGAGGCAAGAATTTAATGTCGGGTGGCAATGACGAAAGAGAGAACACACTCAACCAGCTTTTGACGGAAATGGATGGCTTCGGAACTAATGCTGGTGTTATCATTCTTGCTGCTACCAACAGGGCGGATATTCTTGATAAAGCGTTACTTCGTGCTGGTCGTTTTGACAGACAAATTCACGTTGAGTTGCCTGATGTTGAAGAAAGAAAAGCCATATTTAAGGTACATTTGAAGAGCGTTAAATTTGATAAAGAAAACGTAGATACAGACTTTTTAGCAAAGCAAACACCCGGCTTCTCAGGGGCAGATATTGCCAATATATGTAATGAAGCGGCTCTTATTGCAGCTCGTCATAA
>JAISLH010000021.1 GCA_031260565.1 Bacteroidales bacterium | reverse complement strand
AGAGACCAATATAGGCTCGGTTATCAGCGTTATGGACAGGAAAAACTACGTTGTAAGGCAATCTGCTAAGCTTTCAAAAAGCATACATATCATTGCCGCTAACGTAGATTGCAGTTACCTGATAGTAAATGTATCACAGCCTGTAACCTTGCTGTCGTTTATTGACCGCTTTCTTGTGGCAAACGAAGCGTATCAGTTACCTACCACTATCATCATTAACAAAAAGGATATTCTTACACCAAAAGAAGCCGAAGAAGCGTTGTATTTGCAGTCTATTTACAAGAAAGCAGGCTATGATGTGCTTATTCTCTCTGCCAGAACTCTTGATGGCGTTGAAGATTTGAGGCGAAGGCTACAAGGAAAAACCTCTTTGTTCTCTGGCAATTCAGGAGTGGGCAAGTCAGCTCTTCTTAACGCTCTTTGCCCTGCTTTCAATCTTAGAGAGGGACGGCTATCGGACTCATACCAAATGGGCAAACACACCACTACTTTCTCAAAAATGCTCTTCCTTGACAACCAAACGGCAATCATAGACACACCCGGCGTCAAGGCTTTCGGCATTGTGAAGGTGGAAAAACAAGAATTAGCAATGTATTTTCCTGAATTTAAGAGCCGATTGAGCACTTGCAAGTTTCATAACTGCACTCACACGCACGAACCTCAATGTGCAGTGCTTGTAGCCTTAGAAGCAGGAGAAATATCACAAGAAAGATACAGCAGTTACTTAAAGATAATGGAGGGTTATTAAAGATGAGAGCGGTTATTCAGAGGGTTCGCAACGCTGATGTGGTCATTGATGATAAGCAAACGGCGAAAATCGGTTACGGATTGTTGGTTTTGGTCTCGGTGGAAGAAGCGGACAGCAAAGCAGATGTTGAATGGCTGTCGCAGAAGGTTGTTAATATGAGAATATTTGACGATAAAGCTGGTGTTATGAATTTATCTCTCTTGGACGTTGCGGCAGAACTGCTAATTGTAAGCAACTTTACTCTGCACGCTTCAACAAAAAAAGGCAACAGACCTACATATCAACTTGCCGCAAAGAGAGAAATATCAGAGCCGATGTATGAAGCATTGATTGCATACATCGCAAATACATATTCATTGGACGTTAAGACAGGACAATTTGGAGCTGATATGAAAGTAAGCCTAACCAATGATGGTCCGGTAACAATAATTATTGATTCAAAACAAAGATTTTAGGTTATGAAAGAGCTATTACTCATCTTTGCTGCAGCAGTTGTCATATTGCTTTTGTGCTTTGCTGGCATGGGAATAAAGATTTTGCTCAAGCGAAATGGTGAATTTAAGCGACAATGTGCGTCCTGCGACCCATATACAGGTGAAAGGAAAGGTTGCCTTTGCGGTAAGAAAACAATGGACGAGCATTGCCCAAAGGACAAACAGCATAGTATTTTGGAGGTAAATAAGAATCTGATGGACGAACTGAAATAAGACGTTATTGATTGCAACCAATCTCGGCAAGGTTTGCATTTATCAACTCACATAAAGCACGTATCACATCAGCATTGCTAAGACTTATGCCGTCTAAAGCCTCTTTTATTTCATCGGTATCAAAGACATATTGCCCGCAGTCAGTGGTATGAGTGTATATAAAGCGTATCTGCTCACTCATTGCCGCCGTAAAGACAACCGCTCCTGCTATATCACCAAGCGGAGGTCTGTCAATATTGTTGTGTTCAAACCAAAAACGCAAAGCCGTTCCCTCACCTACCTTACTCTTTATTTCAAAGCCGCCGTTGCAATGCTCAGCGTTCATCTTAATGAGGGGTAAGCCCAAGCCTACCTTGCGAGTTGAGCGCGTCGTTGTATAAGGATCGGTAACTTTTGCAAGCAATTCTTCGCTCATTCCGCAGCCATTGTCAATGATTTCAAAACAATAGCAGTTGTCTTTTATGCTATCGTTGATGTTGATGTCTATCTTTGTGCTGCCAACCACCGTTGAGTTAGCCAGCAAGTCCAAGACGTGTAACGAAAGATCTTTCATAATTTAATCCTTTTTACTCTCACACAATGCTATTGCCATAAGCAAAGCCCATAATGTTAATTTCTTTAATTTTAAGACTGCAAAAGTATAATATTTTTTGATTTTGTGCCAATAAAATTCAAATAAACGATTATAAATATATCTTTCATCACAACCAAACGCAGCTTCATTTTCCTAAAGCGGCGTTTTAATTTCTTGAAACGCCACTTCAGCGTCACGAAACGCCGCTTTAGAAAAATGAAGTGGCGTTTCAGGAAATTATTATGGCGTTCTGCTAAAATGAAATCATATTGCAAAAAAAAGGAAGCACAATGCAGTGCTTCCTTTTGTCATTTTGAAGAAAGGTTATTTATTTCTTATTGGCTATCTGACGCTTGCCTATTGTTTTGCCATTGGATTGCAAGATCACAAAGAACGTTCCTTGTCCTATATTGCTGATGTCTATCTTTTGATTGCTCTTTACAGCCTCACGTCTATAGACAAGGCGACCAAGCATATCAATGATGTTCATATCAATACTACCTTGCTGCTCGTTGAAAGTAAGAGTAAATTCGCCATTTGACGGATTTGGATAAACATCAAACGCTATTGCTTCGTTATCAATGTCAGACAAGCCAACACTATCAACAACCACAACGCTTACAGCTTGCGTTACCTTGCCCGGACAAGCTCCATTCTGAACCCTTGCACGATATTGATAAGTGCCATTTGCAGTCGGAACATCATTATAGGTCGTTACGCTTGCTGATTCGGCAAGATTTGCCCACTGAGCTTCATCTTGCTTTCTCTGCCAAAACATTATGTTGCCGTCTTGTCCTGATATTGTGATAACGGCTGTGTTACCCCTGCTAATGGTATCGTCTTGTGCCATAACAGAGCCTTCTATTGTTGCCGTAACGATAGGTACGTATTTGGCAGCTGAGGTATCCACTTTGTCAGCAGAAGATACAATTCTTTTGAAATACAAAGGAGCGGTCATTCTTCCGGGAGTATAATCTTTTTTATTGCCCGCATTGTCAGTGTGAGTGTAGGCAACATTGTCCGTACTCTGCAACCAGTTATATTTGTATGTGCCTTTGCCACCCTGAGGCGTTGAGCCGATGATTGTAGGGACTTCTCCAGTAACACAGGCAGCAAAATTACTATCTACAATAAAGTTGTCGCTGATAACAGGTGAAAGAGTGAGAAATGTTTCTTGTGCTCCGTAGGTTGTTCCTTCGGCATTTACGGAAAACGCACGATAGAAATAGTTTTCTCCTTCGCTAAGTCCCGTTATATCATGGGTCATATTCGTTGGAGAAGCTACAGGTATCTTTGTAGCAGTTGCCTGATTGATTGTAGGGTAAGGGGTTGTGCTATAGACAAAACCCTGCTCAACTACCGTCTGGCTACCACTCTGAGAATTGGATATTACATTTCCGTTCAATGTTGCGGAAGTATTAGCTATATTAGTTGCAGGTAACGTTGTAGTTTCATTGGCAAAAGTAGCACCTTGACCAACCGTGAAGGTTATTGTACCATTGGCAAGACGCGTGATATTTGATACTAACGCAACGGCGTCTAAGATAGAATGTGTTGTTGTTGCTGGTTCTGCACCGTCATTGGCAGCGAAAGAAGTTACAGGTGGATTGAAAGACGGAAAAGACGGATACACATCATTATCTACGTAAGTTGAAACCCAGCTATTTTGAGAATTTAAAGCTCCACTTTCTACACCATCAGCACGTACAATCCTTAAACCGGGATGTGCAGGATTGGTGTTGATGTTGTTTCCTCCCAAAGTCCAATTACCTACGTTTTCATTAACATGCATAACAAGTAAGCCTCCATTGTAATTACCTCCGTTATACATCATCATATCCCAAGGATTATCACGTTCCTTGTTCTCAAAAATAAAATAATCCCCTGCTGTTGGAGTCTTTATTATAAATACTTCATTGGTATCAATAATCGGCAAGGCTGTTATATCCATATTCATATCTGCTTCCAAAACATAGGGTTCGACCCAACCTAAAGCCACTCTTGAAAAGGCACAATACAATGGAGGGGTATTTTCATTGTTATTATAAGAGCCGTTATCCATAATATCAAAAATGCCTACGGTATGAGTTCCGTTGTACTCTGTGTCATAATAATCAAGCAAACCTAAGACATGTCCTAATTCATGTGCAATCGTACCTATGCCTGCTATGGTATAGCTGTTTCTCTTTTCAGCAGAGCAAGAGTAGTCACTCACACTAACGCCGTCAAATGATTGAGGAGGGTTTAAGTGTCCGCGATGAGGCCAAATGGTTTCCGGGCTTCCACCTGAGGCTTCACCTAACCCTGCATATATAACATGAACCCCATCAACAGAGCCATCATTATTCCCATCAAATTGAGCAAAATCAACGTCTGGGTCTGCGGCTGTGCAAGCGTCAATAATCATCTGCCTTGCGTTAGCATCATTACCTGATGCCGTATGAGCTCCGTAAAATGCTCTATTATGAGGCAAAGTATAAATTCCTACGACAGTCGGTTCTAATTCCAATTTGCCAAAAGAGGATGCCAAAAAGTAATCTCTCACACTTCCTGCTGCTCCGCCTATGCTGTAATTGACTTGATTGAAAAGGTTGTCAAAGTCTTGTTTTGTGTAGGTAAAAGGAACATCCGTGTATTCAACAAGGATAATAAGGGCTTTGCGTCTGCCGATAGTTACTCCTTCAACCCCCTGTGCTTTTGCCTGCTCTTTGTCGTTATCAAACACCTTGCTGGCAATTTCTTTCATCATTGCTTTCTGACTTGGAGAGTAGTCAAGGTTTTTGCTTATTGTGGTCAAAACCACCGTCTCTGCAATACTCCTTTCTCCCTCATTGTGAGCTTTAGTACCTGAAGGCACTAATTCATTTTTGCTGTTAAGCATAGCATATTCCAAAATGCCTTGCTCATTAACCAACAAAGTGTAATTGTCGGTTGTCTTATACCAACTAATTCTTTCATCACCCGAAAGATAAACATCTATCGTTGTTCCGTCAAGCTGAGTTATTGTTAGGACTCCCTGCTTTGCCGGAACTGCAAACATAGTTTGCGAAATCAACATTGCCCCTAATAAGAGCAGTTTTAATAATTTGTTTTTCATTATAACTTATTTTTTAATTATTATTATTCTATCTTGCCAATTAAATTCCTTATTATCTACCTTCAACACATAATATCCTTGCTGCAAATCACTAACGTCAAATGCGTTATCACCCTCTTTTAATGCAAAAAGATTAAATTCTTTTGCTATCTTGCCTTGAGCATCAACAAAAGTAATATCTGCCACTAAAGGTTTGTTAATATTTATTTTCAACTCTCCATAAGTAGGGTTAGGACTAATGTTTATCTGATAAGAGTCCTGATTGTCAATATTGGAAAGCCCTACGTATTGAGATACATAAACGCGGTCTTCTCCCGAAACAGCCGTATCACAAATGCCACTACGAACAATAGCCCGATAATACCAATAACCTATTTCGGCAGGACTATCTTCTATTGTTGTTAAACCGGCAGTGTTATCCATATCTTGCCAATTATAGTTTATTTTATGCTTTTGCCAATATAGAACATCACCAACGCTTACCCTTAATTCCATAGAAACCGTATCACCTAATGCTATGGTGTCATTACCTTTGAATACATTACCTCCTTTGCTTGTAGGATATACGACTATTGTTACAGCGTTGCTTGTGTCGGACACTGATCCTGAAACAACAATACGGCGGAAAGAAGTAGTAGAAAATATCTGGCTAACAATATAGTCCTTATAATCCGTGCCGCAATGCTCCCAATAATCACTATTTTCTGCTTTACTTTGCCATATATAATTGAATATACCATTACCTCCTGATGGAGTAGAGCCTCCAATGTTGTCTGCAACACCACCGGCACATAAAGTTTGTCCTCCCGTAATTGTGTTGTTAAAGATAGGGGTAGGTGGAGTAGTTATGACGTACAACTGTCCATAAGCAGTACCAAAAGCGTTTTGAGCAAAAGCCCTGATGAAATATGTTGTCAAAGGTTGAAGATTGGAAAGAGTAACGCTGAAAGCACCAACTCCAGAACCTGAGTTTTCTCGTATATCATTTATAGTAGGCGAAGGGTGTGTTGAATAACATATTCCTCTTGACGTTACACCTGCCACACCTCCATAAAGCACGTTGCCTCCTGTTGCTATGCTGTTGTATGTTGCCAAAGTAGTTGATGAGGTAGTAACTACAGGTATCTGTAGCACCGACTCAATGTTTATATCTTTTACATAAATATTAGCCCCATTAGCTCCCCTGCCTTCAAAAGCAAGCAAGTAGCCGTTGGCAGCATCAGGTAACTCAACGGAATCCAAAGTCCATTGGGTTGTGGCTGTAGAGTAGGTTTTCAAAAGTTGCCAAGTAGAAGATATACCTACTTTATAATATAATTTTAATGTATCAATATTGCCTGTGTTTATCGGTTGCTGATATTGAAATTTTATTTTATTGTCTTCTCTGTCTTGCAAATTGAAGATAGGCAGCAAAAGCATAGAGTTGAACCCTGACGCCGCTGAAAACTTATAGGCAGAGGTTGAATTGTCTATTGCCCAGCCCTGTTCATTGTCTATACAAAGGGTATCGGAAGATGTAATGACTGGAATGTAAGGAAAGTCGTTTATTCTCTGGCAACGCGTAGTAAATGTTATTTCCTGTCCGTAAGCAATTACCCCTTCATTACGAGCATAAGCCTTAGCATAATAAATTGTTGCGGGTAGCAAGTCGGTAAGCGTTAAGTCATAAAGACCAAGCGAACCTGTTGTTGTAACTTTTTGGTCTGCTATTGTAGGATTTGATTGTGTGCTGTAGCATATACCCTTTTCTGTTAAAGGGGTATGTCCATTAGAAACAGCATTCGCCGATACACGTGCAGATACGTCCATAAAGTCGGAAGAAGATATTGTCTGCACAGAAGGAAAGGCTGCCGCATCGTTTTCTATTATTCTTATATTGTCAACGCATTCGCCATAGCCTCCCCACAGCACGGCGTCAAAGGCTATGTAATATGTTGTTGATTTGTTAGGCAAAGTTATTGTGCGCTCTGTCCAATCATTAGCTGCCAAATTATATGATGACAATAAAGTCCATTGGTCAGAAGCATTTGCTTTATAATATACTTGTAAGTTGTCTTGCTTAGAACTTTTTGGCTTTTGAGCATGGTGAAACTTTAGGACGGGTTGCGAAAGCACAGAAATATCAACAGGAGCTAAGACTAATTTGATGTTCTGCGAACTTCCCCAATAATCATTTTTTACAAAGGCAAACTTATCTCCAGCATAGGCAGCGTCAATGCCCCCTTCCTCAACCGCAGTATCAATATATCGCCAAGCATTGGCTGCATAGCGGTCAGATTGCTGGTCAAGGCAGCCGAGAGATTCATTATCTTCAAAACTTACAACAAAAGGGTAAAGAGTTTCTACCTCACAAGGGGTTTTGACCTTCATTGTTTCACCATAATATATGACATTATTAGCCTTTGCATACGCTCTTACAAAATAGGTTGTTGCAGGTTGTAAAGCAGATAAGCCGATATTAAAAGTTGCGTTGCTACCTGTATAAATAACACTTGTTGAAGAATTCGGCACATAAGAGGTTGATGAGTAACAAAGACCTTTCTCGGTAACAGGGATACTATTTTGTGTAACGGTAATGCCAACATTGATAGAATCCGAAGATACATAATTTATGGCGTTTGTCGTTACGACAGGAGCACCTGATACACTACTGTTATAATTAAAGACAATGTTTTTCGTCTGATTGTTTTCTGCGATAAGGGTTAATGCTTTGTTTGAATTGACGGGGTTACCATAGTTATTCCAATTAGAGTTTGGCGTTGTGTTGTCTGTAAAAGATGTGTGGTTAGCTGTTCCGGGGAAAGGATTGCCACTTCTGCTGCCTGTACCATTTGCTTCCACAAGATCAAAACCCTGTCGGTCAGGGTTACAATTTATACAGCTCCATGCTGTTGTTTTATCAACGTGCCATATTAACATACCATGACCGGGTAAATAATAATCAAAGCCTTCTTTTTGTCTGTTTTCAAGTATAAAATATTCAAGGGTGTTATTGCCCAAACTTGTATTGGTCATCTTATATGCTCTGTTATCACTTGACAAAGGAGGCAAGGTGTTTGAGCCAACAACTATCAATTCCTCAATATTTATGTAGCCTCTTGTGCTGCGTTCATACGCATTCCACAAGGGAGGAGTTCGCTCTCCGTTAAGATAGTTTCCCGAAGCCATAATATCCCATTCTCCCGGGTCATAAGCCTGCCCGTTAGTGTCATAATCAGTATCATAAAAGTCAGGTAAGCCTAAAACGTGACCAAACTCATGACATATTGTTCCTATCTTCAAAGGTTCGTTAGCAAAAGCATAGTTGCCTGTTTCCGAAGAACAGCCATAGTCAAGGATAGTAACTCCATCAACATACATAGGGGGATAAAGCATAGAACGATGAGGCCAAATTGTTCCATAAGCTCCGCCGCTTGCAGCAAAGCCTGCATAGATAACATAAACACAAGAGACTTGATTCCCTTCTCCATTGGTATATTGTGAAAAATCTACATAAGGGTTAGCCGCAGTAACAGCTTCTCTTATCAGCTCTTGGTTTGTTAGCAGATTTGTACCATAGTGTGCCATATTATAAATGGAAGTATAAGGTCCTAAAACGGTAGCCTCAACGCTCAACTTATTAAAAGAAGAGGCAGCAAAGTAATCATGAACGCTTCCCTGATGACCATTGACCGAATAACCAACCTGATTAAACAAATCATCAGCAGCTTGCCGTGAAGCAACGAATGGCAAATCAGCATAACTCATCAAAATAACTACCATTTTGTAATGCTCAATGCCGTCAGCAGAAAGCACCTTTTGGCTTTTTTGCTGGTTAAAGTCTTGTTCTATTGCCCAATATTGCTTCATTATGGAAACCTGCTCCTGAGAAAAGAACAGCTTTTTATCCAATCGTGCTACAAAATCTTGTTCCTCTTTCGAACGATCAGCTGGATTATGAGCTATGATTTCAGATGGCTTCATACCCCCATTATCATCGGCAACGGCATAGACAAAATCACCATTTTTACTTCTGAGTAACGTATAATCATCGGTCGTTTTAGCCCAATTAACCTTTTCATCTCCCTTTAGCTGCACGGTTAAAATACTGCCGTCCGATTGTTTGACGTCAATGGGATAAGGATAAGCTACAACGGCAAAAGCTTCTATGCTTACCATTAAAAAGCAAATCAAAAGGCAACTTATTTTAAGAAATATATTTTTCATTATTGATTCAATTTTCTTTTATTTCTGACCTGCAAAGATAAGTTTTTTTTTGATAACAGCCAAAATTTATTTCAATCTGTTAAAAATGTAGTAATCTGAACGGAAGAAATAAAGCACAAAACACAAGACATTAACCACCAAAAGTGAAAGACAAATTCCCATAACGCCAAGCCACTTAACGCTGAAATAGTACAGCACAATAGCAATGGCACTTAGGAAAATACCAAAGGCAAATTGTATGTGCGTTTTCTCAAAATAAGTCATATAATTGATGTATAGCTGAGCCAAAGAGAGAGCAATTTGAGACACAAGTAAGATAGGCAAAATTGTTAAAATGCCTTCATATTGATGTTGTAGCATTCCAAATTTCAACATTAGCATCACCCCAAACCAAATTAAGACAGACAAGCCGACAAAAGCAACAAATATTATCACCGCAAACCGTCTCATTTTCCTGCGTTGCACAACTAAGTCCTGCTCTTTCATAAACAATGGCAACCAAATAAAGTTGAAACTCTGGAAAACGATAAGTAATATCATCGCTATCAAAAGAGCAAGGTTATAAACCGCAAATTGCTCTACGCCACAATACGCCATAACGAAATATTTGTCTCCAAAATTAGTGATAGCATAAACAGCCGCCGTACCCATAACAGGTAAGCCTATCTTCAAAGCCTTTTTCAGAAAAAACTTGTCAAACTTCCCTTTGGCAAAAAACATTTTCCCGAAGATGAGAGTAAGAATCAGTTCCGTTAAATAAGTTATGGCAAGTCTCAACATAACAGAATCCTTATCCGAAACAATAATTATGACAATGGCTATTGAGTTTGCGAGAAAGAAACGCAGGAGATTAAACCGCTGAATGTTCTTTATCTGTTCGCTGGACACGAAAAAGTAGGTCAGGTATGAAGTAAAGACGGTGGAAACAATAGCAATAGCGGTGTAAAGTCTGTAATTTGAATAATCAAAGTAAGTCGCCTGCTCATCGTTCATTAAAGCGAAGAACGTTTTATCCAATCCAGTGCCGTAAATCACTGCCATAGCAATCGTTAATAGACAAACCATAGAAGTTGTCAGTGTAAAAAGCATATCGTTCTTCCTATCCTGATATTTGGTAATAGTATCGGCGTAAGACTTCGTTAAAGAAACGTTAAAACCAAAACCAACAATGCCCGACATCACCATTGCAAAACTATAAAGATAGCCATAGATACCGAACTCTTTTTGAGTCATAATAGCCGTAAAAACAAATATCAACAGGAAGTTGCCTCCGCGAACCAAAAAATCAACGGAGAAGACTTTCATAAACCGCTTAAAGATGTCGGTATGAGTACCTTTCGCTATGAAAGTCAGTATTTGAGCAATAGAGTCCCTGTTCATTTTTCCGATTATTAGACTTTGCAAAGATAAGGTTATTTTTCAGAAAACGGATATTAAGGTAAGGTAGAATGGTTATTCATATTCGCATTTGAAAACAATACATTATGAAAATGTTTTCTACAAAGGCAACAACCGATACCCCAAAATCAATGTTATTATTTGCTTGCTTTTATTGGCAATTTACTTAACGTCTTTCACAATACGAAAACCTGTGCCGCTGCCTACTGATTGCGTTGCCGAGCCTCTGCGTGCCGATGTCTTTAAGAAAGAGAAGTCAAAGCTGAAACCGCCTCCACGATTAACCTTGCCAAGTTTGTCGGTGTTTGCTCCCAAAGGATTGTCGGACGGGCTTTGCTCATAATAATATATGTCGTAATTATCACTGCACCATTCCCAAGCATTGCCACTCATATCGTATATCCCCAGCTCGTTAGGTCGCTTGAGCCCAATGTGATGAGTCTTTCCTGCGGCATTTTCGTAAGACCAGCCAACCTCATCATAAGTGTTGCTGCCGCTGTATAGAAAGCCCTTACTCTTATTACCTCCACGAGCAGCATATTCCCATTCAGCCTCAGTTGGTAACCGACATCCGACCCATTTAGCATAGGCTACGGCGTCTTGCCATGTTATATTGACAATGGGGCTTTGGTCCTGCCAGCCAAAAGATGGTGTTGTCGGCATTTGACGTTTAGTTTGCTGACAAAACAAGCGGTATTGTGCGACACTTACCTCATATTTATAAATTTTGAAAGCTGCAATGGTAACGCTGTGTTGAGGTCGCTCGTCAGGGTAGCAGTCGTTATCACCCTTGTTGCAACCCATAAGAAAGCTACCGCCTTCAACCAATATGAAATCATCGTCCTTTATGCCTTTGTTGTCCTCTTGTTTTTGTGCAAAGGCAAGGGTTATACCTGCAAACAACAGGCAGATGAGCGTCAATAAACCTTTCTTGACCATACTTATACAGATATTTTATTTTATGAACTTTTTAGCCTTTGCTATTATCTCTTCTTCCTTTTCTATGATGCGGTTTTGCATAAGGACTTTCCCGTTACAGATAACGGTATTGATACATTCGTTATCGGCAGCATAAACTAAGGAAGATACAATATCGTTATTCGGCACAAGAGATACGTGATTCATATCCACCAAAAGGCAATCGGCATCATAACCCTCAGCAATAACGCCTGCCTTCAAACCAAAGGCAGTTGCAGAGTTAGTTGTAGCCCATTGGAAAACCTCTTGGGCAGGTAAAGATGTAGGATTGTCGGTTGAGACCTTCGCCAAAAGGGACGCAAACTTCATTTCCTGTAACATGGAAAGAGAGTTATTGGAAGCAGCTCCATCAGTACCGAGAGCAATGTTTATTCCAGCCGTTTTGCAAAGACGATAAGGAAAGACACCGCTTGCTAACTTCATATTAGAACAGGGATTATGCACCACATTCACTTCTCTTGTTGCAAGAATATCCGCATTGCTTGGTGTGATATGAACACAATGGGCAGCAATAGTATGCTTATCAAGAACACCAAGTTTATCAAGCAACTCAACAGGACTAATGCCGTACTTGCTTATGCAGTCCGCAACCTCCTTTTGTGTCTCGCACAGATGGGTATGGAGGTTCAACCCGTTGCTATGGGCAATCTCGTAACACTTTTCATACATCCTTTCGCTGCAAGTATATATGGCGTGAGGGGAGACCGAAAGGCTTATCATCTTGTCGTCATTGGCAAAGCTCTTAATAAACTCCATATTCTCCTCACAGGTCTTGCTGTCAAGCGTATCCATAAAGGTTATGCCAACATTTGCCCTTACCCCCATATCCTTTACAGCCGCAATGACGGATTTATGTTTCCAATACATATCTGCAAAAAAGACAGTGCCACTGCGTATCATCTCCAAAATAGCAAGGCGAGAGCCGTTGAAAATATCTTCATTGGTGAGTGTTGCTTCCTTCTTCCACACTTCATTAAGCCACGATTGCAACGATTTTCCTTCCGAATACGACCGCAACAAAGCCATAGCAGCGTGGGTATGAGCGTTGTAAAAAGCAGGAATGATAGTTTTGTCCTTGCCGTCAATCGTTATCTCCGCCTTATCGGCTATGTTGGCTGCAATTCTGTCAAACTTGCCGTTGCTAATAAGAATATCCTTTTGACTGCCGTCAATAAGCGTTATGTTTTTAATTAGTATCGTATTCATTTTTACTATGTTTTACGGCGGCAAAAGTAATAAAAACATTTCTTTTCATAGATTAGGAAGTGCCAAAATTAAGCAATAAGTTACCCAAACGCTGTTTTAACTTGACTATATGCTGTTTTATGTTACCAAAACGCCACTTTAAATTCGGTAGGTATATAGCAAACGAAAATTTGGTATATACCAAACGAGCGATAGGTATATACCTACCGAATTTTTGGTATATACCTACCGAATTTTAAACACCACTTCGTTGAAATGAAACGGCGTTTGGTGAAGTTAAAATGGCGTTTTAATAACTTATTGCTTGTTAAGGTGTAATTATTTTGCCAATTTTTGATAGCAATTTTGTACATCGTTTTGAGCTTTTGAGAGGCAAAAAAAATATAGAGTAATAACCCTGTCTTTTTTGTTAATTATATTTAAACAATATTGATTATTAGACTATTATAAGAATAATCCCGAACCTTAAACACTACCTGCACTACCTTTTTTGAACTATTTTGAAAATTGAAGCCTTTGATAGTAAAATCTTTTATACTTTTGCAGAAATTTATTTCCAACATCTGATTTATTTATATTATGTCGCAATTTACACATCTACACGTCCATACGCAGTATTCAATACTTGACGGCGCTGCATCGGTGAAGAACCTTATCAAAAGAACAAAAGAGCTTAATATGGCAGCTATTGCTATCACTGACCATGGCAATCTCTATGGTGTTTTAGATTTCTATAACACCGCTATCAAGGAAGGGATAACTCCAATTATCGGTTGCGAAATGTATGTTGCCAGAGGAAGCCGTTTCAACAAAGACAAGCTCCAGCAAGGTGGCGACCACCTTATTCTATTAGCCAAAAACGCAGTCGGTTACAAAAACCTTACCAAATTAAGCTCCCTTTCCTTTGCCCGCGAAGCCTATTACAGTAAGCCGAGAATAGATGAAGAACTGCTGTTTCAATACACAGAAGGCTTGATTTGTACAACTGCCTGTATCGGAGGCTTGGTTCAGCAGCTTATTCTTAACGATGATTTGGTTGCAGCGGAGAAGGCTATCAATAGATATAGGGATGCGTTTGGTGAAGACTTTTATTTGGAAATTCAAAATCATCATCTGCACGAGGAAGAGATTGTTCGCAAGCAGTTAATCTTGTTTAGCAAGCAGTTAAACATAAAATTGATAGCGTCAAATGACGTTCATTTTGTCAATAAAGAAGATTTTGAAGCTCATTCTGTCCTTGTCTGCCTCAATACTGGTAAGAAATTCAGCGATGAAACCAAGATGATGTACACAGGTGAAGAGTATTTGAAGTCAGAAGAAGAAATGCTTGACCTATTCAAAGAAGCACCCGAAGCAATCAGTAACACGCAAGAGATTGTGAGTAAGGTAGAGATATATAAAATGGAGCGCAACCCCGTTTTGCCTGTTTTTGATATACCAATGGAGTTTGGAGGCATTGAAGAGTATTATCGGTTGTACCCGAAAGAGGTTATAGAGGAGGAAATATATAAGGAATTAGAGCAAAAGGGTGAAGTATCGGAGCAGGAGAAAGGAACGGAAGAACAAAATGCACTCATTAAACGCCAAGTGATAGGGAAAGGAGGCTATGATAAGATTGTACGAACCAAATTTGAGTGTGCATATTTGGAATATCTTGCTTATGAAGGGGCAAAGAAACAATATGGTGAGCCCTTGCCTGAAAACGTTGAGCAAAGGCTTAAGAGCGAATTGGCAACTATTGAATGGATGGGCTTTCCCGGCTATTTTCTTATCGTGCAGGACTTCATCAATCATTCAAGAGAGCATTTGGGAGTAATAGTTGGTCCGGGTAGAGGCTCGGCTGCTGGCTCTGTTGTGGCGTATAGCTTGGGTATAACAACGATTGACCCTTTGGCTTATGGCTTGCTTTTTGAGCGATTTCTCAATCCTGACCGTATATCTTTGCCTGATATTGACGTGGATTTTGATGATGAGGGGAGGGAGCGAACCCTTGACTACGTTAGAGAGAAATATGGTAAAGACCACGTGGTACAAATAGTAACCTTTGGCTCTATGGCAGCCAAAATGGCAATAAAAGACGTGGCTCGTGTGTTAGACCTTCCGCTTAATGAATCTAATCGTTTAGCGAAGTTAGTCTCTGATAAACCCGGTACGAAACTTGAAGACGCCTACAAGACAGAAGAGATGAGGCACGAATTAGAACACGGCAGCGAATTGGTTAAGAGAACCTTAAATTTGGCTCTTAAACTTGAAGGCTCAATACGAAATACTGGTGTTCATGCCTGTGGTGTTGTGATAGGACCTGATGACATCTCTAACTACATACCTGTTGCCAAGCCTACGGAAAAGGAAGAAAATACTATGGGTAATATGATGGTGTCGCAGTTTGAGGGAACGCTTATAGAAAGTGTTGGTATGATTAAAATGGACTTTCTTGGGCTGAAAAACTTGTCTATAATAAAGGATACCTGTGATAATATTATGAAAACACACGGCGTAAAAATTGATATAGACCATATTCCCCTTGACGACAAAGATACCTTGGCGTTATTTCAACGAGGAGATACCATTGGCACATTTCAGTTTGAGTCTGACGGAATGAGAATGCACTTGCAGAACTTGAAACCCGACCGATTTGAAGACTTAATTGCAATGAATGCCCTATACAGACCCGGTCCTATGAGCTACATTCCGTCCTTTATAAGGAGAAAAAACGGGCAGGAAAAGATAGAATACACCTTTGATGTAATGGAAAAATACCTTGCTGAGACGTATGGTATAACTGTTTATCAGGAACAGGTCATGCAACTCTCGCAAGTCTTAGCTGACTTTACGCCAGGGCAAGCCGACAAACTGCGTAAGGCTATGGGCAAAAAGCAACAGGACGTTATGGCACAATTAAAGGACAAGTTTATTAAGGGCTGCACCGACAATGGTTATGAGCAGAAGAAGGTTGAGAAGATATGGGACGATTGGGGAGAGTTTGCCAAGTATGCCTTCAACAAATCTCACTCTACTTGTTACTCCTACATTGCCTTTCAGACAGGATACCTGAAGGCTCATTACACAGGTGAATATATGTCGTCCATTCTGACTCATAATCTCAAAGATATTAGGGCTATTTCGTTCTATATAGACGAGTGTTTGAGACAAAAGATAAATGTTCTTGCACCTTCGGTTAATGAATCGGACTTAAACTTTATGGTTAATAAGAAAGGGGATATTCTCTTTGGCTTAGCGGCTATCAAAGGCGTTGGAGAGAAAGCGGCAGAGGAAATAATAAGAGTACGTAATGAGGGAGGCGACTTTTCGTCTTGCTTTGACTTCATACAGAGAATTGATCAGGGTGTGGTGAATAAAAGATGCCTTGAATCATTGGTTAAATCCGGTGCTTTTGATTGTTTTGATAATGCCCATAGAGCTCAGTATTTCTATTCCAAAGAGGGAAAAGACGAGCTGCCTTTCTTGGAAAAACTTATCCGTTACGGCACAAAATATAAGGAATTGCTATCTTCGCCTCAGGTTTCCTTGTTTGAAGACGGCGAAACGCAGGCAGTGGAAGACCCTGTTATCCCTACCTGTGAGCCATGGAGTGATTTAGAGAAGCTATCGTATGAAAAGGAAATCATAGGTTTCTATATATCTGGGCATCCTCTTGACCAATACAAAGATGCCATTAGAACGTTTGTGACTAATCAGATAGAAGACTTACAAAATCTTGAAGAACTGAAAGGAAAAGACCTAACAATAGGAGGTATTATTCAATCGGTGTCAGAAAGGATTTCAAAAAAGAACACGCCCTATGGTTCGTTTCGCATAGATGACCAAAGCGGCTCGCAGGAAATAACATTGTTTGGCAAAGATTACCTAAACTTCAAAAGTTATCTTCGCAATGGCTTTGCGGTTCTAATAAAGGGCAGCGTCAAAAACAAATGGAGTGCAGGCGGAGCAACAAACGATGAATTGGAGTTTAAGATTAGCAAAATAGAGCCGTTAGACGGTGTGCTAACTACTTATGCTACATCTATTTCTTTGGTAATTGACATTGATAATATGAGCAATCAGCTTTACGATATTTTGGAACAGGCAGCCAAGACTTCAAAGGGCGCAATTGGTTTGAACTTTCTAATTGTTGATAGACAAAATGAGGTTGCTGTAACTTTGAAAGGCAAGAAGCATAAGGTTGAAGTACAAGTATTTTTAGATAAAATAGCATCATTAGTTGAGCAAAGACTCATTGCAAATTACACAATCAACAGCCGTAGTTTCTAAAAATGTCTAACCATATCCCTCTTTTGTTGGTTAAGAGTTTGGCTTCAAAGGTCGGATTTCAGGATTGCGGGGCGTCAAAAGCTGAAAGATTGCCTTCGGATTTCTTTTCCAATTATCTAAATCTCAATTACAATGCTTCAATGCTCTATTTAGAGAAAAATATTGACAAGAGGCTTGACCCGACTTTGCTTTTAGAGGGAGCAAAGACCATTTTTTCCTTCGTCCTTTCCTACAATAACGGCTTCAAACCCGACACTGAACTTCGCATTGCCTCTTATGCTTTGTGCAATGACTATCACAAACTTATCAAATCAAAACTCTATCTTATCGCTCAGCAAATAAAGGAAATATATCCTAATTTTCAGTTTAAGATATGCGTAGATAGTGTTCCCATTTTTGAGAAAATTTGGGCGAAGAAGGCAAAACTCGGCTCTATTGGAAAGAATAGTCTTTTCGTTAGCAAGGATTACGGCAGCAAGGTTTTACTTGGCGAAATTATCTGTAATTTTGAGAGCGATTATTGTGAGGTTGAAGACGATGACCCTTGTGGAAACTGCGACCTTTGCCTCAATGCCTGCCCCAATCACGCTATTGACTTCAATCGAAACGTTAATGCCAACCTATGTATCTCCTTTCACACAAAAATAAATAAAGGACAAATTCCCCACAACATTGATACGCAGCACTATATCTTTGGTTGCGACATCTGCCTTGACGTTTGCCCACACAACAATAAGGCATACATAAACCGCAATGAAGATATGCAGCCTCAAAAACCAATAATAGACTTATTAACAAAGATTTCACAAGGCTCTTTCACCACTTCTGACTTACAAATAGCCAGAAAAACCAGTGGTTTGGAAGACATAAAATATGAGAAGTTGCTTTCCAATATTGCCTTTGCAACAAGAGTAAAATAATACTATTTTATTTTATACTTTCATCTCATTTTGTTTATATTAAGCAGCCATTTTGAGCATAAGTTTGGTTAAAAATAAGGGTTTCCAGCCTAATTTTCACTATTTTTAGGTATTTATAGCAACAACTTATATCAGTAATTTTGCAATCTAAAATTAAATCAAAATAGATATGCAAAAACTTATTATTATCGCATTAGTCTTATGGGGCTTAAATGCAACAAATGTAAAAAGCCAAACGATTATTGCTTCAGGAACAAGTGGAGTCTTAACTTGGCAAGTAACAAGTGACAGCCTGCTAACTATTAGCGGTACAGGACAAATGTCAAACTATACATGGAATAGTAAGCCATGGTATGCTCACAGGGAAGTAATAACGCGTGCCGTTGTAGAGGAAGGTGTTACCTCAATAGGACATGGTGCGTTCAGTAGATTAAACAAACTTGTGTCGGTAGCGATGCCAACCACTGCTACTTTGATTGGTGATGGTGTCTTTTCCCTTTGCAGTAGCCTGCAATCAATCACCATTCCGATAAATATCGCTACAATGGGTAATTACCTTTTTACGAATTGTACGGTACTTGGAAAAATCAATGTAGAATCAATTTCGCCGCCTGTTGTTGCGGCATTTACTTTTGACGGAGTGTCAGGAAACATTCCTATTTATGTTCCATGTGGAAGTTTGACTACTTATCAGACCGATGCTATATGGGGTACATTTTCCAATTTGCAGGAGGTTGAAGGCTGTACGTCAGAAAATGATACCATTTATATTCACGACACAATTTATGTCAATGTTTATGACACTATTTACATCCACGATACAACTTATATTACTCAATATGATACTATTTATGTGGATACTTGTAACAATAGTTCCCTAAATGGCATTATGTTTGAAGAAAACGAAATTGTGATTTTTCCAAATCCTGTGGAAAAAATGCTTAATATAGAATTAAAAACTGATTTTCAAGGCAAGTTACTATTGTATGATGTTAATGGCAAGGCAATTCTCACAAAAGAAATAAATATTAAGCAGAATGTTATAGATATGCGGTATTTGACGAATGGAGTTTATCTTTTGCGAATAATTACAAATGAAGGAGACTTGGTTGGTGCAAAGAAAGTGATTAAGCAATAGGTATAACTAATCCATTGAAATGAGCTGGCTTTTTTTATTTGGACTAAAGGTAACTTCACATAATTTTAGCCAAACTCTGCTTCGTTTTCCTAAAGTGGCGTTTTAATTTCTTGAAACGCCACTTTAGCGTCACGAAACGCCGCTTTAGAAAATTAAAGCGGCGTTTGGTGAAAAGCATACTATTTATGATGAAAATCGTGTAAGGTTTCCTCATCGTTAATTTTAATTTTTGTGAAATAAAATTGCTATTTAATGCACTCAAATAAAGTTTCATTTGTGCTTTTCATTAAAATATATTATCTTTGCTCGGTCTTAAAATTGAAAATTATGCACAGAAAATTACCTCTTTTCGCATTATTATTGAGTTATGGCTTGTTTCATAGCTCTGCTCTGTTGTCTCAAAATTATGATATAAACTTCGCAAAGCCCATTCTTAGCGAAAATGGGAAGTTTGTTTATTATGAGTTGCCGCCTATAAGCACTGAGGCTGGTGTTTTGATATTTCTTGACCGCAATCTTGGGGCTATATCCTCTAATTGTGCGTCAAGCGACTCGTGGGGAGACCTTTATCAATGGGGACGAGCCACAGACGGACACGAAAAACGATATGCCGACACCACTTATACCCTTTCAAGAACTTTTGAAGCAGGTAACAGCCTCTTCATCGTTGATGAGCAGAAGGCTAATGACTGGATACTGCACCCCGACTATGATTTGTGGCAGGAAGATGACCGCAATAATCCTTGCCCTTGTGGTTACCGTTTGCCGACCTCTGAGGAGTGGAGAGCCTTACTTAATTTGGGTTATGAGGTTAAGCGTACTAATGGTGACTATTTCTATTTGGACATCGGCAATGGCAGATTGATTCTTCCTTCTGCAGGGTTGCGTAATGGCTATAATGGAAACTTTCAGCATATTGGCACAAGAGGATATTATTGGGCAGCCAATGCTGTATCCAAAGGGACATCAGGCTGTATTGACTTCAACAAAGACGACATTACAACCAATATTACCATCTATGGTTTCCGCGTTTTTGGTCGCTCAGTCCGTTGTTTGAAAAAATAAAATCAACAAAGAGTTAATGAGAGTAGGTGTCAATACAAGGCTGTTGCTGAAAGGGAGGTTGGAAGGCATAGGTTATTTTACTCAAAAGACGCTAAGCAGAATGGTGAAGGCACACCCCGAAGTGGAGTTTGTGTTTTTCTTTGACAGAAAGTATAGTCCTGATTTCATATTTGCACCCAACGTCAAGCCTGTCGTCATTCCGCTACCGACAAGACACCCTTTGTTGTGGTGGATTTACTTTGAATTCTTACTACCCTGCTATTTGAAGCGATATAAGATAGATGTGTTGTTTTCACCTGACGGTTGGATGCCACAAAAACCAAGAATACCAACGGTAAATACTATTCACGATATAAACTTTTGGCATAATAGCAGCTTCATCAAAAGCCCTGTTATGAGGAAGTATTATTTGCACTTTTTTCCACGCTTTGCCCGTAATTGCAACAGGCTTATCACCGTTTCAGAGTATAGCCGCAGGGATTTGATAGACTCTTTCGGCGTTGCAGAAGATAAAGTTGATGTTGTATATAATGCTTCCCACGAAATATATATCCCTCTGAACGAAGCAGAGCAACAAAAGGTTAGGGAGGAATATACTCAGGGCAAGCCTTTCTTTTATTTTGTGGGGGCGTTGCATAAGAGGAAAAATTTGGACAATCTTTTCAGAGCTTTTGACGAGTTTAAGAACAGGACAAAATCAGATGTCAAACTGATAATCATAGGGACGCTTATGTGGAAAGACCATGAGATAGAAGCGGCTTACAATAATATGATATTCAAAGACGATGTTGTTTTCACCGGACGGCTTGAAGCAGACCGCATTACTCGTATTGCTGCATCAAGTTTAGCCTTAGTTTTTGTAAGTCATTTTGAGGGCTTCGGCATACCAATAGTTGAGGCTTTCGCATCTCAAACCGCCGTCATAACTTCAACAACCACTTCAATGCCTGAAATAGGTGGTGAAGCAGCTCTGTATTGCGAGCCGACCAACGTCAATCAGATTGCAACGGCTATGGAAGATATTTTTACCAAACCCGAATTAAGAGCAGCGTTAATAGAGAAGGCAATAGTGCAAAATCGTTTGTTTAATTGGGATAAATCATCTGAAAAATTATGGTCAAGCATTATCAAAGCGAAAGCAA
Source organism: Bacteroidales bacterium (assembly GCA_031260565.1). Lineage (GTDB taxonomy): Bacteria > Bacteroidota > Bacteroidia > Bacteroidales > P3 > JAISGN01. The sequence continues at coordinate 32,645 of JAISLH010000021.1, read as the reverse complement.
GCAAATAGAAAGTCTTTATAAGATTTATCTTAATAATCCACACATCACAACCGATAGCCGCAAGGTTCAGCAAGGGGACATCTTCTTTGCTCTGCGTGGAGATAACTTTGACGGCAATCAATTCGCAAAAGGAGCTTTGGAAATGGGAGCTTGCTGTGTTGTAATGGATAATGAAAACCTTGTTCCCCAAGATTATAAAGATAGATGTTTCATTGTGGAAGATGTCTTCAAGACTTTGGACGCCTTAGCAATATTTCACCGCTTGCAGTTAAAAATCCCTGTCATCGGAATAACGGGAACAAACGGCAAAACGACCACAAAAGAGCTGCTAATGAGCATTCTTTCTCGCAAATATAAGACTCAGGCTACTAAGGGCAACTTTAATAATCATATAGGAGTACCTCTGACGCTGCTTTCTGTAACTGACCAATACGAAATGGCTATTGTGGAAATGGGAGCTAACCATTGCGGCGAGATAGGCTACCTTTGCCAGCGTGCAATGCCCACTCACGGCTTGATAACCAACATAGGACACGCTCATATTGAAGGGTTTGGCTCTTTTGATGGCGTTGTAAAAACCAAATGTGAACTTTTAGACTATTTGGAACAGCATAACGGCTTCGCCTTTGTTAATTTAGATGATACGAATGTTGCCAATAGAGCCGCAAAACTTACAAACAAAACTACTTATAGCATAAAACAACAAGCTGATATAGTCGCTCAAGTTGATGATACCAAACCTCAGGCAAGTCTTACTTTCAATGGCATGGAAATAACCTCTAATCTGACAGGTGCTTTCAATGCACAAAATATTTTAGCGGCTGTTTCAGTTGGCAAACATTTTGGTTTGAGTGATGCGGAAATAAAGGACGCTATCACCAATTACTATCCTGAAAATCACCGTTCCCAAATCAAACAAACCAAACATAATACTCTTATTTTGGATTGCTATAATGCCAATCCGTCAAGCGTCAAAGCCTCTGTGGAAGCTTTCATTAAGATGACGGCAAGCAACAAACGTGTCTATCTTGGTGCGATGAAGGAACTTGGAAGCGATAGTTGGCAGGAACATAAGGCTGTTTTGAATTTGGTAAATGGCAATGGCTTTGAGCAGATTGCTTTCGTGGGAGGGGAATATAAGGAATTGTGTCAAGGAAATGACAATTTACTATGGTTTTCTACTTCTTTGCTCTTGCGAGAGTATCTTTTGGCAAATCCTGTTAAAGATTCCACGATTTTAATCAAAGGTTCAAGGGCAACACAAATGGAATTGGTGGAAGATGTTCTATAGAGTAATAGGCTTAATGTCAGGGACGTCGCTTGATGGCTTGGACATAGCCTGCTGCGAGTTTGAAAAGCAAGACGGGAAATGGCTTTGGTCAATATGCAATGCCGAAACGATAGAATATGAAGCCGAAACACGACAACGAATTCTTGATTGCGAGCATTGCGACAGCGAAACATTTGCTTATAACTCAGTTTGGCTCGGTCATTTGTTTGGAAAATTGACATCAGACTTTATAAAACGCCACTCTATTGAGCCTAACTTCATTTCCTCACACGGACAGACGATATTCCATCAGCCAAACAAACAATTCACAACTCAAATCGCTGACATCAATGCTATTGCCGCCGAAACAAAATGCAGTGTTATTGGTAATTTTCGCTCACTTGACGTGGCTCTTGGAGGGCAAGGAGCGCCTCTTGTGCCCATTGGCGACAGACTTTTGTTCGCCGAATTTCCGTTTTGTGTCAATTTGGGGGGCTTTGGCAACATTTCCTTTGAGCAGAATGGCAAACGCATAGCTTACGACATTTGCCCAGTGAATATGGTTCTTAATTTATTGGTTCAAGACCTTGATTTACCATACGATAACAATGGTTTATTAGCTTCAAAAGGTACAATAAACCATTTGCTTTTGGACAAGCTCAACTCCTTACCTTTTTACACCGAAAGTAAAGCAAAATCGCTCGGAAAAGAATGGGTTATCAGCAACATCTTACCTTTGTTGGAGCAATCCGAATCAAACACCGAAGACCTTTTAGCAACGTTCTGCGAGCACATATCAACGCAAATTGCAAGCCATATCAAAGGTAAGGCTCTCATAACGGGTGGTGGTGCGTATAACTCTTTCTTAATAAGCCGTATAAAGAACAAAACGCCACATCAAATATACATTCCCAGCTCTCAAATCGTCAATTATAAGGAAGCATTGATATTTGCCTTTCTCGGGGTATTGCGTTATCGTGGCGAAATCAACGTTTTATCTTCTATGACGGGGGCTACATCTGATAGTTGCAGCGGAGAAACAGTCCTTTATCTTTAACAAAAAGAATAGAACAAAGACATACTTTTTCCAAACTCTGCTTCATTTTCTTAAAGTGGCGTTTTAATTTCTTGAAACGCCACTTTAGCGTCACGAAACGCCACTTTAGAAAATTAAAACGCCGTTTCATTTTTACGAACCTTACTTTTCGTTTGTCAAAATAATAGCATGGGAACTTTAAGCAGGAAAATGCTTATGCAAATTGCTATTGTTGCTTATGGCTTATGAGCAATAAGCCGCCGTAAGTCAATAATCCGTTAAGCAATAGCAACTCAAAATCAAATGAATAGTTAAACCATTGTAGCGAATTTTGGCTAAGGATAAAGCAAATCAGTGGAGACAAAAGACAAACACAAGGGACAAACTTATCTTTGACCTTACGCTTTGAAACCAAACCAAAGGCAAACAAACCCAGTAAAGGTCCGTAGGTAATACTTGCGACCTGATAAAGGATGTCAATCAAATGTTTGTTTTGGTGATGAAAGTAAAAAATAATCACAGCGACAAACAAGACTGCAAAAGAAAGATGTATGATATGTCTAATATGCGTTTTACGCTTGTTAGACCAGTCTTTGCGGTTTTCAATGTCAAGAAAATCTATGCTGACTGCTGTTGTTAATGACGTCAAAGCCCCATCGGCACTCGGATAAAGGGCAGAAATCAAACCAATGACAAAGACTATCCCCGCCAAAGGGCTTAAATAATCTATGGCAATGGTGGCAAAGAGGCTGTCTCCGCTGGCTGGTATGCCGTTTTGAGCAGAATAAATGTATAAGGCAGCACCCAAGAACAAGAATAGGAAATTAACCACAAACAAGGTAAGAGAAAATGTTATCATATTCTTCTGTGCCGAGCGTAAGTTCTTACAACTTAGATTTTTTTGCATCATCTCTTGGTCTAAGCCTGTCATTGAAATGGCTATAAACATACCTCCCAATATCTGTTTCCACCAACAGAGCCTTGAAGCGGTATCTGTTACGATATAGGTATTGTACTCACTATGCCAAACCGTTGTTAGCAGCCCTCCAAACGATAACCCCATAGCGTTGGCGACCATTATGAAGCACATAATTAGTGCCGTAAGCATAAAAGTCGTCTGAAGAGTGTCCGTCCATACTATTGTCTTAACGCCACCTCTTATTGTGAAAAGCAGAATGAGAAGAAGAAAGACGCTTACCGACAGTTCAAAACTCATACCCCAGCGTTGGAATACAAACTGATGAAGAAAGAAGATAACGATAAACATTCTCAGACTTGCCCCTAAGGTTCTTGACAAAAGGAAATAAAATGAGCCTGTCTTGTGGGAAAACTTACCAAAACGCGTGTCTAAATATTGATAAATGGAGATGAGATTGTGCTTGTAGTATGTAGGCATAAGCACTAAGGCTATAACAAGATAACCTAAGAAAAAACCAAACACCGTCAGCATATAAGAGAAATGCCTCTCCTCTACCCAACCCGGCACACTCATAAAGGTAACACCCGACAAGGAAGCCCCAATCATACCGTATGCTACAACAAACCAAGGACTTTTTCTGCTACCTGAAAAGAAGGCTTTGCTGTCCGCCTTGCGAGAAGTAATCCACGTGATTACGAAAAGCAAGATAGTGTATGCCACAAAGGCTATGAAGATGATTTTATCCATAAAAAGCAGTATTAAAGGCTGCAAAAGTACTTTTTTTCGTTTAATTGCAAAGTATTACAGATAAAAATGCTAACGTTAATGTGCTGATTGCTGCTCCTGTTTATAGCTTTACAAGTCATAAATCATAATTTTATGACGCACAAACAGCAACTAATTTCTATGAAATAAGACATAAGTTTTGTTAATCAAACATTCATTTTGCTATTGATGTGTTTTATTTCCCCCAAACACTATTAAAACTTATCCAAATGACGTTGAGTTTATGCCGTTTGCTGTTTTTTTTGTACTTTTGCGGCTTCAAAATTATCTAAATATGGATTCAGAAAACCAGATTCCGCAACACGGATATGTTAAATTGGAGCGTTACAATGACGAAACATTGCAACAGATGGCGTATCATTACAAACAAATTCTATCTTTGGCAGGCGAAGATGTTGAAAGGGATGGATTGAAGGACTCACCGATGAGAATAGCTAAGGCAATGCAGTTTTTCACTCACGGCTATGACCTTAACCCTTGCTCAATCATTCGTTCGGCTGTTTTTAAGGAAGATTATAAGCAAATCGTTTTAGTAAAAGACATAGAGATTTATTCACTTTGCGAACATCATCTTTGCCCTATCGTTGGCAAGGCTCACGTTGCTTATATCCCAAATGGGCAAATAGTTGGCTTGAGTAAGATACCGCGAGTGGTAGATTGCTTTGCACGCCGATTACAGGTGCAGGAGCGAATGACAAGACAGATAAAGGACTGCCTGCAAGAAAACCTTAATCCGTTAGGGGTGGCAGTTGTCATAGAGGCTCAGCATCTCTGTATGTCAATGCGGGGAGTGCAGAAGCAGAACTCTCTTACCACTACATCAGACTTTACTGGCGTATTTATGAAAGATATGAAGACGAGAGAGGAATTTATGCATCTGATTGGCGTAAAACTCTCATAATTTTGCTTTGTTTGAAAAAAAAATTATACCTTTGCACCTGATTTTAATATAATGAAATGATATGAAACGTGTACTTTATTTGACTTTGGTAATGCTTTCAATAGCAGTAATAGCACAAGCTCAGGAGGATTTGAAACCTTGGACTGATGTCGTTATTGACTCTCGTAATCCATCGGAATGGACATGGAATAAAACGGAAAGCTCTCGCTTTATGATACGTGGAGACTTTGACGGAGACGGGTTTGAAGAAAATATTTATGAAACGGCAACCAAGCTGTTTTCTGACAACAAAGAGCTGACCGATTTGATGTTTGGCGGCGATTTAGGAGTGTATTTTCTTGTCAATGAAGGGGATTTGGACGGTGATGGAGGAGATGAAATTTCGTTTATGACCGTTAATCGCGACTTTTCTAACTTAAATGTTTTTCATGTTTGGACTTACACCGGTAATCGTTGGAAAGAATTGTTTCAAGTACCTGTTCATGAGTGGGATTGTCCTAATTATAAGCCGACAAAACCTGAGGAAATGTTCACCTATCAATGGAAGCAGAAGAATGGATACAGTATGAATAAGATAGTCCTTAAATTGCAGGACGGCGTCATTGATGTCATTGCCATACACCCTTGCGGACGTTACGCCATAGAACATATTAAGATTGTCAATAAGTTTCCAACTAAACGCGAATGGGGAACAATCATTCAGCCTCGTAACGATTAAAATTTGCCTGCTTAGATATAAAGATTTATAAGGTTAATTCACCTTTATTAAAACCTTGCTTCAGCATAACGAAGCAAGGTTTTATTTTTTCAAACGCTACTTTGCTAAAATAAAACGCCGTTTAAATTTCCTAAAGCGGCGTTTCGTGACGCTAAAGTGGCGTTTCAAGAAATTATTACGGCGTTTTATTTTTCTGAAGAATATGGAAGAGAAAATTAAGGTAAAATTCTAATGTTTTGATGTTTTCATTTGGCGAAATATTTCATTTGAAAATTTTTACTTATCTTTGCAAGCAGAAATTTGGAGTTTATATGGAAAATATAATTAAACAAAAGAACGGATTTATTCTAAAAATGATTGCGTTAGCTCTTGCTTTTACGCTTTCAAGTCATCTTTTTGGACAGATAAGAGTTTATAAGGAGTTGCCCGATTTTGACTATAATGATTATAGTTATCATTTAAAATTCCTGACTCAACCAAATACGTTGGTGGGTCAGACACTCTATCTTGAGAATGTGTCTGATACGTTGCTCAAATACTTCTTTACCGGGGACGAGCAGACGCCTTACAGAGACGTTTCTTACTATAAATTGACCAGAATGAAGTCGGAGGCTCTCAATAAGTTGAAGGGCGAGTGGTTTGTGGTTAAGGAGTATGTTGCAGACCAGTTTGCGTTCCAAAAAGTAGATGATGCAGAGTTGGAAAAACAAGACTTTAAGGCAATGCCTCGTGGATTTATCAAAATGGTTGCAGGTTTGACAGGTGATACGGTCTTCTATAATTATAGTGACTTTTGGAACAGGTACAATTTTCCTTTCATTCCGATGTCTTATCTAAACAACAATAAAAATGAATACCCAAATAGCAAATACAATCGGGAGGATTTATCACTTATAATTTACGATACAAACGCCAATTATGCGTATCTGCCTGAGAAATTGGTGGGACAGCGATTGATTTTGCCAATCGTATCGGACGGTACTTGCGAACGACTCTTCAATGGAACTAAGCTGTTTAATTATGGAGACGATAGTCGTAAATATTCTTTCACTGACTACCCTATTGCTAAAGCTAAATTATTGGAAGGAAAGACTTTCATTGTTGCTGATTGGGCTCATAATGCTGCTTCTTTGACTGATGTTTATTTGAAGCTTGTTTTGGTGGGCGGAGGTCGTGATACGATATACTACAAATACCCACCTGTTACAGAGAGAACAAACTTTGATTTCGTCATAGAGACGTTTCTCAATCGTATGAAGGTGAAATATAAGGATATGGACTTCGTTTATCGTGGCGAAAAGTTCCCTCTGACGGTTATAGACATCAGACGAAAGAGGGCTTTGACGATACGGCAGGGCGATGTTTTTCATTGCTTGGATTTTATGATAAAGGATGGAAAGTTTCAGATGCTTATGAGAACCGAAAACGGGCGAAAGTTCTATCTGCCTGCCGACTATAACTTAGGGGATAAGCTAACCTTTGACCGCAGTTTGGCGTATGCGAATGATGTTCTCAAATACAAGAACACTTATCCGACATTCTTTAAGGCTATTTTGCAGAAGGAGCTGATTGAAAATATGACTCAGGATATGGCAGAGCAGGCTTGGGGAAAACCAAATCGCAATGTGGAGACTATTTTTGACGGGTCAAACCGCCATTGGTTCTATATGGGTAATGTGTATATTATTTTCCGCAACAACAAACTTCATCGTGTTGCAATGATTCCAAAGGAGCTTAGATAGATGAACGAGTTTTATGACAACGAATTTGAGTCTGAGAAGGATGAAGGAGAGGTATTAGCCGATAGGTTTAAGTATTTAGTGGCTAATAATGAACCGGTGTTCTTTGCTTCCGATGACTTTATTGAGATAATTGATTATTTCGAAATTGAGGGAGACTATGATAATTTGGTATTATCAACAGATATTGCCCTCAAACTTTATCCCGACAATGAGGAAATAGTACTCCGTAAATGCAATTTCATACTTGAAGGTCCGTCTGATGATTATTCGGAAACGGTGGAGGAAGTAATGTATTATGCAGAACCCTTAGGTGATTTGTCGGCTTATATTTATAGAAGTATAGCTCTTAATTTGTTTGAAGAAGAAGAGTTTGACAATTCTGTTTATTTTTCTCGTCTTGCGTTGATTAAAAACGTTAATGATGAGGAAGTCTTGGAGTGTTTTGTCATTGCTGCTTCTCGTTTGCCTAAAAGAGAAAAGGAATGTATGGAATTTCTTGAAGCGTTGGCAAAAGCTAACACTTATTCGGCATATTTATGGTTTTCTTTGGCTTTACTCTCCTTGCTGTATGGCAAGAATGAAGACGCATTAGACTACATTGAATATTCCCTTGCTCTTGACAAAACAAATGCCGAAGCTAACCGCTGCAAAGCTGAAGCCCTCATGAACACTGGTAAATTAGATGAAGGCATAGAATTATTAGGCAAAATACTTGAACAAGACCCTCAAAATGCACAAGTGTTCTACTCCTTGGGTGGTGGCTTTGAACAGAAAGAAAATTGGGAGAAAGCTATATATTATTACAAGAAAGCCTTCGCTAATGACGAGCTTAACTTCTCCGCCTTGATGAATATAGGGCTTTGCTATTTTTCTCTAAACGATTTCAACACCGCAAAGCAATATGCAGACAGGGCAATCAAAGCAGAGCCTGACAATATTTACTTCAAATTATCTTATGCCAATATGCTTTACGAGGCAGGTTATAAAGAAGATGGGGAGCAGCTTTATCGTGAGATATATGATGAATTCAAAGAAAAAGACCTCTGTGCTATCAATTGGGCAATGTCTTTGGCTGACGACGGCAGGCTGAAAGACGCTATACATATTTTAGATTCCACAATAAATTCCTGCGAATTTGAAGAGCCTACCATCTATTATACTTTGATAGATTTGGCTGCCTTAGATGAAAGTTTTAAGGAAATTGTCAGTCATTACCTTTCCCTTTTGGCATTGAAGTTTAAGGTAAGTAAGGATGATTTGATAAAGTCCTGTCCTAACCTTATGAAAAATAACGTGTATAAAACTATGATAACCCAATATATCAATGAGGAAAATTAGTATCCTTCTCACATTGGCAGCTTTATTGTTTGCCAATACCGCCATAGCATCAGAAGAAAAAAAAGAGCAGTCAAACGTTGAAAAAGTCGTTGCTTGGTATGAACAAAACTTAAACTACGGCACGATAACCCTACTTATGACTGTTGAAAGTTCTTTTATACCTTTTCCGTCCGAAGTTGTTGTCCCGCCTGCCGCATACAAGGCTATGGAGCCCGAAAGCAATATGAACATCGTCTTAGTTGTTGTCTTCGCTACGCTTGGTGCTATCTTGGGGGCTTTAATCAATTATTACTTGGCTATGTGGCTCGGAAGACCCATTATTTATAAGTTTGCAGAGAGTAAAATTGGCAGAATGTGCCTCTTGAACAAGGAAGCCGTACAGAAAGCCGAAGCCTACTTCAACAGACACGGCAAATCATCAACCTTTATAGGGCGACTTGTTCCAGCCATTCGCCAACTAATCTCCATACCTGCTGGGTTGGCTAAAATGAAACTTGGTAGTTTTCTGCTCTATACAACATTGGGTGCAGCAATATGGAACATTATTCTTGCCGTTCTCGGTTATCTTGCACATGGGCAAAAGGATTTGATTGACGAGTATAGCTCCGAGTTGTCTTATGTACTGTTAGGACTTGGCGTTTTATTCGTTATATATCTCATTTACAAAGGATTTTTCAGCAAAAAGAAAGAGAAAAATGCATAGACTCTACGGCTTGATTGGCTATCCGTTAGAACATTCATTTTCTATGCAATATTTCAATGCCAAATTCAAGCAAGAGGGTATCAGTGCAACATATAAGAACTTTGAATTGAAACATTTGGACGACCTGACCAATGTTTTACAACAACATAATGACCTTTGCGGCTTCAATGTTACTATGCCATACAAACAGGCAATCATTCCGTTACTTTCCGACTTGGATTCATCCGCCCAAAATGTAGGAGCTGTCAATACAATTAAGGTTAGCAATAAGGGTTTAATAGGTTACAATACAGACGTTTTTGGTTTTGAGAAGTTATGGAACGACAACATTAAAACCAAAATCCATTCCGCTGTCATACTCGGTAATGGTGGTGCTACGAAGGCAGTTGCTAACGTTCTTAAATCAAAGAATATAAGTTTCTCAATAGCAAGTCGCAACCCAAAAATGCCCAATCATATTTCTTATTCGCAAATTTGGAGCGGCGATAATCCGTTTCAGGTTATCATAAATACGACTCCTGTCGGTATGCACCCTTTTTGCGATGATATTCCGCCGATTGACACGAGTAAAATCAATGATTCTCATATCGTTATAGACCTTATATACAACCCATCTCAGACAAAATTCCTACAAATAGCCAAATCACAAGGGGCAAAAACCATAAATGGGCTACAAATGCTTGTTTATCAGGCAGAAAAAGCTTGGAATATTTGGAACGAAGGCTAAAATAAGGCAATGAACGCAACCTATATTTACCTGATAATAGTTTTTAGCGTAATACTTCTTAAAATCAAGAAGATAAACATTGCTTTCCGCTCCATAAATACTCTTTTTCACGAATTATCTCACGCTTTATTTGCCGTTGTTTTGCGATGTGAAGTAAAACAAATCAGCTTAAACAATAATGCTTCAGGCACTTGTGCCACTGTTTCGAAGAGCCGTATTGCCAATTTTTTCATTCTACTTGCCGGCTATTCTTCCTGTGCGGCTATCCCTTACGTTCTGTTTTATGCAATAAGTAAAGATTTCTCTTTCTTGGTGTTATGTGTCATTATTTTGCTGTCATCGGTAGCCTTATCGTTTTGGATAAAAAACAAATTTGGGCGGATATGGACATTGTTCTTCATTGCCATAAATTTTGCCTTTATTTTCGTGCCATATTTGAACGACTGGCAGCCGTATCTCATTGTTTTATACGCTGTTTTAATTGGCTTGGATAATTTTTTCTCTTGTTTGACATTGGTAAAACTCACGTTTAAAAACTCCAAGTCCGCAGGCGATTCAACCTTGCTTCAAAAGACGACAAAGATTCCTGCAATCATTTGGTCGTTAGGCTTTTTGGCTCTGTCAGTATGGCTTTTGTGTAAAACCTATATGGCATTCCTGCCTCCGTTGTTCTGATTTTAATTCAGCAAAACAGCTTATCACTTTCACCCCTCTTTGATTGGTTTTATCTAAACACTAACTTAGCAAAATGAAACTCTGCCTTATTTTCACGAAGTGGCGTTTTAATTTCTTGAAACGCCACTTCAGCGTCACGAAACGCCGCTTTAGGAAATTAAAACGGCGTTTTAGTAAAACGATGATTTATAGCGGTAAAATTTATGCTCAAAGCGACTGTTTGTAATGAGTGTTTTGTGTAAATTTTATGAGATAAAACATAATTATTATGTCAATTTTTGACCGCATTTTTGCACAAGAAAATGACTAAAATCAACTCCATTTATGCTATTTTGCCCAAAATACAAAAAATATATGTACTTTCGCAGCCTCAAAATAATAAAATGAAATACTATGTTTGTATTATTTAAGAAGGAGCTAAGCAGTTTTCTTTCCTCATTGATAGGTTATATCACCATTATCGTCTTCCTTGTCATCAATGGTGTCTTTTTATGGATTGTAAATACCGATTTTAATATCTTTAACTTCGGACTTGCTAACCTTGACGGCTTGTTTATCATCGCACCTTGGGTGTTTCTCTTCCTCATACCGGCAATAACGATGAAGATGTTCGCCGAAGAAAAACGTAACGGCACTATTGAGCTGCTGCTTACAAAGCCTCTTAGCGATATTTCAATCATTGGTGCTAAGTTTTTGGCTGGTGTAGTGCTGGTAGTCTTTGCTGTCTTGCCAACACTTATTTATATCATCTGCATATATCAGCTTGGTATGCCAAAAGGTAACTTAGATATGGGAGCAATAACAGGATCTTATATCGGTCTTTTTCTGCTTGGTGCGGTTTTTGTGGCAATAGGGCTGTTCTGTTCTTCAATTACCGACAACCAGATCGTTGCTTTTGTGATGTCAATCTTTCTTTGTGCCGTTGGATACATTGGTTTTGAATTGTTATATAACCTTTCGGTCTTCGGAAAGTCTGCTTTGTTTATAAAAAGTCTTGGTATCAGTCATCACTACGCTTCAATCAGCAGAGGGGTTATTGATACGAGAGACGTGATATATTATTTAAGTGCGATGGCTCTGTTTCTCATCTTAACAAAGATAAGCCTTGAAAGCAGGAAGTGGCAAAAATAAAAGACAGAATAAGATTATGAAGTATAGTTTTAAGAATATATTTGAGCGAATAGTTAAAACCAAGAGCGTAAAGGCTGATGTGAAACGCTCACACATCCTGCAATTAGTATTTGGTCTTGTAGTATTGGTTTTTGTCAATGTTGTGGGGTATTATCTCTTTGCAAGGATAGATTTAACGCAAGAAAAACGTTATTCTCTCTCCAAACCAACAAAACAATTCCTTTCTTCATTGAAAGATGTCGTCTTTATACGTTGCTATTTAGAGGGAGATATGTCAGCGAACTATAAGGTTCTGCGGAATGAAACAAGAGAAATGATAAACCAGTTCCGCTCCTACAACTCCAATATAGAGTATGAATTCTTTGACCCGAACAGTTTTGAAACCAAACAGGAGCAAGGAGACTTCTACAAGCGTCTTTTAGACATGGGATTTCGCCCTCTGATGAACCGAACCACCAAATCAAACTCAGAAGTTAAACAATACATCTTCCCGTACATTGAAATAACGTACGGCGGCAGGACTTCAGTCTTCTCACTCATCAGTTCAAAAGACGGATTCAACGAAGAAAGCATAATATCTAACTCAACCTCTAACTTGGAATATAATCTCTACACCGCCTTACGAAATATGACGCAACCAATTCGAAAGAAAGTCGCTCTTCTTATGGGACATGGCGAATGGCAAATCCCTTATGTATGGGATTTTGCTCAAGCTTTGGGAGAATATTACAGCGTAGATACAATCTCAATCAACGAAAAGATAAACGCATTGACTGAACGGCGTTACGATACCGCTGAATCAGCTGCACCAAAGAAGCTAATAAATAAATTCGATTGCCTGATTATCGCCAAGCCAACGAGGATTTTCTCCTACAAAGACCTCTATATAATTGACCAATACGTTATGCAGGGAGGCAAAATCCTTTGGTTGATTGACCCACTTACTGCTTCTATGGACTCACTTCAAGCAACGGCTCAAACTTATGCAATAACTAATTTCACTGGTGTGGAAGATCCGTTGTTCCGATATGGCGTTCGGCTGCAAACAAACCTCATTATGGATAAACAATGCAGCAAAGTACCGATAAAAACTGGCGAATACAGCAACGGACAACCTCAATTTACGTATTTCCCTTGGCACTTTTTCCCTGAGATTAGCCCAAATGCACAGAACATTATAACAGATAAGATTAACCCTGTGAAGTTAGAGTTCGCCTCAGTCATTGATACAATAGAAAATAACATCAAAAAAACGCCGCTACTCTTTACTTCCGACTACACCCGTTTGCTAAATACGCCCGTCATTGTCTCATTACAGATGCTAAAACAGAAGCAGGACGACAGGCTTTTTACTCAATCACATCTTCCGGTGGCGATGCTGCTGGAAGGCGATTTCACTTCGGCATTCCAACACCGCCTTGCACCTGAGATGGAACAAAATATGGAGATAGCATTCAGAGAAAAAAGCGACTCAAACGCAATGATTGTTGTAGCCGATGGAGATATTATTCGCAACGATTTTGTAAATGGTGAAATGCTTCCTTTGGGTTACGACAAATATACTAACCAAATGTATGGAAATAAGGAGTTTCTGATAAACTGTGTCAATTACTTATGCGGCGATAAGAACGTAATACCGCTGCGTTCTCGTGAAGTAATTATGCGAAAGCTTGAAGTGGCGAAGATGGAACGTGAAAAAACGTTATGGCAAGTTATAAATGTCGCAATACCAGTTGCTTTGGTTGTGGTCTTCGGCTGTTGCGTTGGCTTTGTCCGTAGGAAAAAGTTTGTGCATTAAGGGCGTTACATTTAAACTCATTATTTTGAGAAAATAAAGTGGCGTTTCGTGACGCTGAAACGCCGCTTTAATTTTGGCAAAAGCCAAAAAAAGGGGATAAAATATTATATTATCCCCAGAAATTTACATACTGCTTTATTGAAATATCACAATGTACAATTTATACAAAAACATCACGTTTTTAACACGCAAAAGAGATGTGTTTTAATAGCATTTTGTTGCATTAAATCTATAATTTGTATTGATGTTTTTTGATATTGTGCTGTCATAGTTTTATTTTCGTTTGAGAGTGCAAAGGTACGCAAAATTCCTTTAAGAAAATCAAAGGGTGCTAATTGTATCATATTTGGACAAAATCAACTGCTATTTTGTTGAATGAAAGAAAATTTGTACCTTTGCCGCACGAAAATACTTAAAAGAAATTATGTTAGCTGAAAAGAAAAGCATAGAAGTGATTGATTTGTTTTGTGGCATTGGTGGTTTAAGTTATGGAATGTTACAAAGCGGAATGAAAATAGTTGCAGGTTTTGATATAGATAAAACTTGCCAATATGCTTATGAACATAATAATAAAGCAAAATTCTTTTACGAAGATATTAAAAAAGTTGAAGGCAATTTTGTTTCAAACTTATATCACAAAACATCTGTAAAAGTGTTGGCAGGGTGCGCTCCTTGCCAACCTTTTTCTGCTTATGCTTTCAAATTAAAGGAAAAAGACAGCAATAAATACGATTTGTTGTATGAATTTGGAAGGATTGCCGCCGCTGTACTGCCTGAAATAATAACAATGGAAAATGTTCCTCATATTATGAACTTCAAATTAAAGCCTGTATTGAAAGATTTTGTTGCCACTCTTGAATCAAACGGATATAAAGTAAGTATAAATAAAGTTTTTTGCCCTGATTATGGTATTCCTCAGGCTCGTAAAAGATTAGTTTTACTGGCTTCAAGGTATGGAGAAATAGAATTGATGCCTCCTACTCATACACCCGATAAGTATGTTACAGTAAAAGATACGATAGGCACGTTGCCACCGATTGAATCAGGTGAAAAATGTAAAACAGACCCTTTTCATGTATCAAGAGCATTAACATCTAAAAACATGCAAAGGATAAAGGCAACTCCCTATGGCGGCGGGTGGAAAGACTGGGATGAAAGTTTGAAATTGGAGTGTCACAAAAAAGAATCAGGAAAGCAGTTTGGTAGTGTTTATGGAAGAATGAAATGGGATGCACCATCCCCAACAATGACGACATATTGCGTAGGTTTAGGTAATGGAAGATTTGGACACCCTGAACAAAATAGAGCAATATCATTACGAGAGGCAGCATTATTTCAAACATTTCCTTTTGAATATGTATTTTTCCCAAAAGGAGAACTTGTTTGTATGACAAAGGCATCTCGTTATATTGGAAATGCTGTACCGCCATTGTTAGGAAAAGTTATTGCAGAAAGTATAAAACAACACCTAAATAAATACAATGTGTTATGAACAAATTCACTTTTAATATCTCGTTAAGTATTCTTAATCATTTAGGAAGAAACCTCTATCGGAGTTTTATTACCGTTCTTGGTGAAGCAATCTCCAACTCTTGGGATGCTGACGCAAATAATGTATGGATATATTTGAACAAAAAAGAAAACTATCTTGTTGTAAAAGACGATGGAATAGGAATGACAGCGGAGGATTTTAGCGAAAAATTTCTAACTATTGGCTATTCTAAAAGGAAAGACGGAGTAAGCGAAACCCTCAAAAAAAGACCTTTTATTGGAAGGAAAGGTATTGGGAAATTGGCTTTATTATCGTGTGCAGACAAAGTCCATATTATGACAAAAACAGCAAATACAAATTATGTTGGCGGCATAATAGATAATTCAGGTTTAGATAAAGCCATTACAGAAGATTTAACTCCAACAAAATATCAATTAGAACAAACTAATGATAAGTTATTTGAGTCATATACAACAGAACATAATTGCGGTACAATAATTTATTTTGAAAACATAAAAGATGGAATAAAGAATACTGAAGATTATTTGAAGTTTGTCATTGCCTTATATTTTAGGTTTTCTCTTATTGATAATTCATTTAATATATTCTTTAATGGCGAACAAATTACAATCAATCACTTGAATAAATTATCGGATAATACACAATTCCTTTGGAAAATAAACGACATGGAAGATGCATTCATTCAATTATTAGCATCAAGAGTTTTGGAATCAACAAATATACAATCTAATTTACAAATAAAAGGATTTATTGCTTCTGTTAAGAAACCTACTAATTTGAAAGTTTTATCAACAGATGAAAAAGTTGGTGTAGATTTGTTTGTAAATGGACGATTGAGAGAGAAAAATATGATAAATAACATTTCTACTGCACGAATTGTTGAAAATTACTTGTATGGACAAATACATTTTAATATATTGGACGATGATAAGGATAGATTTACAAGCAGTAGAGAAGGTATTGTTCCTGATGATAATCTTTATCAATCTTTGCTTGAAGAATTAAAGACAAACATATTTCCTAAAATAATTGAGAGGTGGGACGAATGGCGTGTTAAAAACAAACAAGATGGGGATAGTGAAAATACGAGAATAACGAAAAAACAAAGGAAATCAAAGGAATTGTTTGATGTAATTTCAGAAGATTATGTTCGCCCCAAAGAGTCCTCTGATTACAATAAAAAAGTAGATAATTGGGTCAATCAATTAGGAGAAGATGCTCAATATAATTTTACCTCTTATGGAGAATGTTTTATTTCCGAAAATTTATTAAGAAAATATATTGCTGATAAATCAATACAATTAACAGATGAAGCCCAAAAAGAAAGTGAAAAATATAAGAAACAGGAATCAGAAAACAAACAAAAGGCAGGATTAAGCATTGATATTCGCAGAAATAATAATGATACATTGTATTTAGATATGAATTATCTTGCTAATATGGTTGATAAAAATAAAAATGATAATGCTTCTATTTCCAATAAAGCAAAAGAATATAAACCTTTGCGGGATGCTTTGGCTCATACTTCTTTATTAACAGAGGTAGGAAAAAATCAACTAACAGCAACATTTGAAAATATAAAAGCACGAATTAAAACTTTGCTCAATGATGACAAACAGACCTAAGTATAAGCAAGTATTGATATTAGTCTCCTTTGTTGCCTTTTTCTCAAATTGTTTTGCACAGGAGAAAGCCGATAAATTGTTTGAAAAAGCCATTGATTTGCTCAACAAAAACAAGGTGGCGAAGGCTGAAGAGCAACTTTTGGACATTGTAAAGGACTATCCTAATTATTTAGATGCTTATGCGGCATTGGGGGAGATTTATTACGCTCGTCCCGACACGGCAAAGGCAAGACGAAACTATGAAAAATATCTGCCAGACGAAAGCAGCAACGACCTGAATGCTCGTGTGCGGTTGGCAAAGCTTTATTTTGCTTCTCATAATTGGGATAAGGTGAAGCTACAAACGGATATTATTTTGGCAAAACTTGAAGACGATAAGCTGAAAAACAAAATCAAACAAAGGAAGCAGCTAACGAGTGAAATGAATTTTATCCTCAGCAATATGGAATTTCAGAAGGATTGCTTGGAACATCCAAAGCCTTTTGAGCCTCGCAATATGGGAATAGCTATCAATAGCTCTGCCAGTGAATACCTTCCTACTATGACAGCCGATGAACAAATGATGCTGATAACCGTTCTCATTGCCGATTCCAATGGTGATTTTAGTAGAGGGAACGAGGATTTCTATATATCGCAATTTATAAATGGCGAATGGACACCAAGTATTAAAGTACCATATCCGTTAAACACCGAAGACAATGAAGGTGCGGGGTGCATAAGTCCTGACGGCAAGTATATTTATTTTACCAAATGTAATGCTCCTGATGGCTTGGGCAGCTGTGATATTTACGTCAGTCGCCGTGTTGGTAATCGTTGGTCTTATCCGAAAAACTTAGGGTCAAATGTTAATTCGTCTGCGTGGGATACTCAACCCTCTATAGCTTCCGATGGCAAGACTCTTTACTTCGTTTCCAACCGAGAAGGCGGCTATGGTAAAAGTGATATTTATGTTACCACCAAGCGTAAGGACGGAACTTGGACTAAGGCTAAGAATTTGGGCAATGTCATAAACACAGAAGGTGATGAGATGTCACCTTTCATTCATCCGTCCAACACAACCCTCTATTTCGCCTCCGATTCTCATCTTTCAATGGGTGGATTGGATATTTTGTTCTCTCGTATTGAGAATGGCAAATTCACAAAGCCCGAAAACATCGGCTGTCCTATCAATACTTCTGCTGATGAGTTTGGTTTAATTGTTACACCTTCGGGAAAGAGCGCAATATATTCTTCCAATATGGCAGGGGGTTATGGAGGAAAGGATTTGTATCAGTTTGACCTTTATCCTGAAGCCCAGCCTACGCCTATAACTTATATTAAGGGAAAGGTGTTGTCAAAGGCTACCAATGCTGTTCTTGAAGCCGACTTGCAGATAATTAACATCAACACCTCACAACTTATTGCCGCCACAACCTCTGATGCTTCTGATGGAACATATCTTCTTTCTCTGCCTTTGGGAGCAGACTATGCTTTAAGCGTTACAGCGAAGGATTATATGCTTTTTTCGGAGAACTTAACCTTGAGTGATACTGCCGATATGCAGTCTTATAATAAGGACATATACCTTTTGCCTGTTGCAGTAGGAACAGATGTTGTGCTAAACAATGTTTTCTTTGATGTTGATTCTTACCAACTGCTGCCGACATCTTTTGCGGAGCTTGGCACGTTGGTTGAAGTCCTTACCTCAAATCCTAAAATTAAGATAGAAATCTCAGGACATACAGATAATACAGGCTCAAAGGAACATAATCAAACTTTGTCTGAGCAACGTGCCAAAGCCATAGCCGACTATCTTGTATCGCAAGGCATTTCTGCAACCAAGCTAACTTCTAAAGGTTATGGACAAGACCGACCTGTTGCCACCAATGACACCGATGAAGGCAGGGCAAAAAACCGCCGAACGGAATTTAGAATAACGGCAAAATAGATTTCATTTTAGCCATTTATTATTTGTTACGCCGTTTGGCAAAAATAAGGTGTGCTTTTTGATTATGGAATTTGCATATACTTGTGGCTTTGAAGAGAGATTGACCACTGAGGGTTTTGCTTGATGTATTGCACTATCTTATCCATCATCTGATGTCGTTTGCTCCACTCAGGCTGAAGATACAAGCGGCAATTACGGCTGACCTTCATTGCATAATGTTCTCCAAAGGCAAAATCATCATCACCGCAGACTATAATCTTCAACTCATCTGCCTTGTGTAAATTGTCTTCCAAAGGAGGAATATTACGTTTTGCAGACAGACATACCCAATCCCACGTGCCACTAAAAGCAGACGAACCCGAAGTCTCCAAAAATGTTGTAATACCAATCTCTTTAAGCCGTTGGGTAAGGTAGTCCAAGTTGTATAGAAGCGGCTCTCCTCCCGTTACTACAACATTCTTGGCAGGTAGGGGCTCAATACGTTTAATTATATCCTCAACATCAACAGGCTCAGCCAGCGATGCGTCCCATGCCTCTTTAACATCACAGAAATGACAACCAACATCACAGCCTCCTATTCTTATAAAGTAGGCAGCCTTTCCGGTATTGAAACCTTCACCTTGCAAGGAGTAAAACTCTTCCATTACGGGCAGATGCCGTCCCGTGTTAATGTCTTGCGGTGTCATAAGTTAGTCTTTATAAATATCTTTTCTGTAAGCTTTGAAGGTGTTGAACAAAAGAGAAGCAATGGTCATCGGTCCTACTCCACCGGGCACAGGGGTTATCTTGCTGCATTTGTCTTTTACGTGTTCAAAATCAACATCACCTACAATCTTATAGCCCTTTTCACTGCTGTCACTTATCCTGTGAATGCCCACATCAACAACAACAGCCCCCTCTTTCACCATATCAGCCGTTACAAAGGCAGGTTTGCCGATAGCAACAATAAGTATATCGGCTTGAAGGCATATATCTTTTATATTCTCTGTCTTAGAGTGGCATAAGGTTACGGTACAATTAGCATGGTCTTCATTTCTTGACATCAGAATGGAAACAGGTGTGCCAACAATATTACTTCTGCCCAGCACAACGCAATGTTTTCCCTTTGTATCTACATTTGCCCTCTCCAACAACGTCTTTATGCCCAACGGAGTAGCAGGAACATAAGTCGGAAGTCCAAGCATCATACGCCCTACATTGGAAGGATTGAAGCCGTCAATATCTTTGCTTGGCTTTATGGCATTGATTATCTTCTGCTCGTCAATATGTTTTGGCAAAGGCAACTGCACAATGAAGCCATCAACCTCAGGGTCGCTGTTCAGAAAATCTATGGTCTGCAACAGCTCTTTTTCACTCACCGCCTCACTAAGACGATAGACCGAAGAGAAAAAACCTACCTCTTTACTCTGCTTTTCCTTGCTTGCCACGTACGACAAACTTGCTCCATCTTCGCCCACTATCACGGCAACCAAATGCGGGACTCTCTGTCCTGCGTCTAATAATTTCACAACCTCAGCGGCTATCTCCTGTTTAATCTGACTGGCGATTTGCTTGCCGTCAATTATTTCGTAATTATTCATAATGCTATTTTATCTTATTGCTATGGATTTTGGGTTATAATACGTGTATTTCAAGTTAAAGTCCATGTACTTTAAGGTAGCGTACAAGCCTGCGTTGCTCATCTTATTTGATTATCTCTGTTTGAAGTTTCTCATCATCTTTTGAGCTTTGCCGTTGGCTACCATTTTCATCATCTTTTGCGTCTGCTCAAACTGCTTCATCAGTCGGTTTATGTCTTCTATTGTCTTGCCACTTCCTCCTGCGATACGGCGTTTGCGGCTGGCGTTAATCTTCTCTGGATTAGAGCGTTCGTAAGGAGTCATTGACGATATGATTACTTCCATATTCCTAAATACTCCCTCATCAACTTCGGTATCTTTAACCATCTTGCCCATACCGGGTATCATCCCCACCAAGTCCTTTACCGAGCCCATTTTCTTTATCTGTTGCAGCTGGGAAAGAAAGTCGTTGAAGTCAAAATTATTAGTCCGCAGCTTCTTGGCAATCTTCCGTGCCTCCTCTTCATCATACTGCTCCTGAGCCTTTTCTACTAAGGAAACAATATCACCCATACCGAGAATACGATTAGCCATTCGGTCGGGGTAAAAGACATCTAACGCCTCCATTTTTTCTCCCAGCGACACAAACTTAATAGGTCGTGAGACAGTATAACGTATCGTCAAAGCAGCACCGCCACGTGTATCGCCGTCAAGTTTTGTCAGTACAACGCCGTCAAAGTTTATCCGCTCAAAGAAAGCTTTTGCCGTATTGACAGCGTCTTGTCCCGTCATAGCATCAACAACAAACAGCGTTTCGTGAGGGTTTAGCGTCTGCTTCAGGTTGCTTATCTCGTTCATCATTTCACTATCCACTGCCAAACGACCGGCTGTATCAATGATAACTATGTTTTTGTTATGCTCTTTGGCGTATTTGACTGCGTTTTTGGCTATTTTGACGGGGTCTTTAGCGTCTGGCTCACTATAAACCTCAACTCCGACACTCTCTCCCAAGACCCGTAACTGCTCAATGGCAGCTGGACGATAGACATCACAGGCAGCAAGCAGCACTTGTTTGCTTTGCTTGGTCTTTAATAAGTTAGCGAGTTTTGCACTGAACGTTGTCTTACCGCTGCCTTGCAGTCCAGCTATCAGAATGACGGCAGGCGACCCCTTGACGTTGATTGAAGACGATGAAGAACCCATTAACTTGGTCAATTCATCATGTACTATCTTTATAATCAACTGCGAAGGCTCTACGGAGGTTAAAACATTTTGCCCAAGTGCATTTTGCCTTACGTTATCGCAAAACTCCTTAGCTATATTGTAACTAACATCGGCTTGTATCAAGGCTTTACGTACCTCTTTAAGGCTTTCGGCGATATTTATTTCTGTTATCTTTCCCGCACCTTTTAATATCTTAAAGGCTTTGGTCAGTTTATCACTTAGATTTTCAAACATAGATTCTTCAATATGAAATTACAAAGTTGCAAAATTACAAAAAAAAACCTTATAAGCCCCAAATCCGCCTTGCAAGTGCTATATTAGCCCTCCAAAATGCGATTATAAATTTATCCAAACTCTGCTGCATTTTAACAAAAGTACTATTGAAGAACATAACCTAAGACACCCTTGTTTCCTTGTCTAAAAATATTATCGCAAGTCTTTGTTTCCAACTAATTTTAGTACATTTGCAGATTGTAAAATTAAAGAAAAAGGCTTTATTAAGTTGTTTTGAGCCTGATTAAATAAACAAAAATTTATGGATATAGTATTTTTAATTATCGGATTGGTTATTGGCGGCGTTGCGGTGTGGTTTGTCAAGCCTTCAAAGGTTGGAACATTACAGGAGGAAGTTGAAAAGAAATATGTACCTCTTAACATCTACGAATCAGAACGGCAAGAACGCGAAAGGATTAGTGCTATGGCGAGCGACTTAAAGTCAAAGCTCTCCGTGGCTGAGGAGAAAATGGCAACGCTTAAAAACGAAATAGAGAGCGTTCAAGCAACTTTTCGTAACGAATTTAAGAATCTGGCAAACGAACTTTTGGAAGAAAAGAGCAAAAAGTTCGTTGAATTGAACGAAAAGAACATCGGCACTATCCTAAACCCATTAAAAGACAAGTTAGAGAAGTTTGAGAAAAAGGTTGATGAGACTTATTCCAACGAAACACGTGAAAAAGCCTCTTTACGCACTGAACTAAAACATATTATAGAAGCAAACAGAACACTTTCCGATGAAGCACAGCGACTGACCAAAGCCTTGAAGGGTGATAGCAAGGTTCAGGGCGACTGGGGTGAAGTTCAATTAGAGATACTGCTGGAAAAGAGCGGCTTGCAACGCGGTATCCATTTCGTACCACAAGCCAATTACAAGACAGAAGAAGGAAACAATGTCCGCCCTGACTACATAATCAACCTGCCTGAAAACAAAAACTTCATCATTGACTGCAAGGCGTCCCTCAAAGCCTACGAAGGCTACTTCAATGCCGAAAATGAGGCTGACCGAGAGCGGTTTCTGGATGAGCATTTGCTGTCTATCCGCAACCATATAAACGAATTGGGCGACAAAAAATACCATAAACTTTATGGTATCAACGCTCCCGACTTTGTTTTCCTGTTTGTGCCTGTTGAACCTGCATTAACCATTGCTTTTCAAAACGATAGCGAGTTATATGATAAGGCTTTACGCAAGAACATTATCCTTGTGTCGTCCTCAACTTTGCTTGCAACAATGCGAACGGTGGCTTTCATCTGGCGAGCCGATGATCAGAAGCGTCATGTGTTGGAAATAGCCAAAGAGAGTGGCTCTTTGTACGATAAGTTTGTTGGTTTCATCGAAGATTTGATTAAAGTAGGCAAAGAGATAGACACAGCAAAAGAAGAATACACCAAAGCAATGAACAAACTAACCACTTCCACAAGGCGAGGTGATACAATAGTAGGCAGGATTGAAAATCTAAAAAAATTAGGAGCAAGTGCCACTAAATCTATTCCCCCGAAACTTTTGGAGAGGGTAGATGACAATTTAACGGAAGCGGATAGCGATTTAGAAACATCAGACAACAATGCGTTATTTCCTTCATCTGAGTTATAAAGGGGCTAATTTCTTTGGCTGGCAAGTGCAGAACGACACGCCGACCGTTGAAGCCACGATAGAGAAATCAATATCGCTAATCCTGTCAGCAACAATCGATTTAACAGGTTGCGGCAGGACGGACACAGGTGTTAATGCTAAGGATTTCTATGCTCATTTTGACTATATTGAAATGACCGATGACCAAATCAATACACTGATTCGCAAACTTAACTCTTTTTTATCACAGGACATACGTATATTTGGCATTTATAGAGTTAAGAATGACGCAAATGCACGCTTTGATGCCCTCAGCCGTACCTATAAATACTATGTTTCTATGGTAAAGCAGCCTTTTGATAGCGAGTTTTGCCTCTACTATCCTTACGTTCTGGATGTTGATCTAATGAATGAGGCTGCTAAAACCTTACTTGGTTATGAGGATTTCACGAGTTTCTCCAAACAAAACACTCAAACAAAGACCAATAACTGCAAAATAACACAGGCAAACTGGCAATCCGAAGGAGAGATATTAGTCTTTACCATAACGGCTAATCGTTTCCTGCGTAATATGGTAAGAGCTATTGTAGGGACTCTTTTAGATGTGGGCAGGAAGAAAATATCTGCTGCGGAGTTTGCTCATATCATTGAGTCAAAACATCGTTCCAACGCCTCAACATCAGTACTTGGCAAAGCGTTGTTTTTATATAAGGTTACCTACCCGCAAGATATTTTCCTGTAGCAAACAGATACGGGACACAAACGCCATTTCAGCATTACGAAATGGCGTTTTAATTGTCTCTTATGGCGTTATAATATTTTTTTACTACTTTTGCCCCTTTCTAAACGATAAAACATAATGAGACAATCAAATAAAGAGAGTTTTTTATCAAGAGTGGCGGTGGCTTTGCTTTCAAAGAGCGAAACATTAAAAGATATGGTTGTGCTGTTGCCTTCTCGCAGGGCAATCCAATACCTGCAACAGGAAATTGTTATCCACAATGACAAGCCTGTTTTCTCACCTTGTTGCATCACGATTGACGATTGGATTAAGGCAAATGTACAATGGCAGACGGCAGATGAACTTTCGCTGGTCTATAACCTTTATCTGTCTTACTGCGATGTCTTTTACGCACACAATAAGGACATTGAACGGGAGCCTTTTGAACAATTCTACTTCTGGGGTAAGATAATATTAGCCGATTTTGATGATTTAGACAAGCATTTGGCTGATTCGTCTTTGCTTTTTACTAATTTAGACCAGTACAGAGAGATAGACGCTCAGTTTAACCCTCTTACCGATGAGCAAAAGCAACTTTTAGAGCAGTTTTTCACCTCTTTCAAGGCACAGAAAGAAACATCCATTAAAACCAACTTTGTGAATATTTGGAATTGTCTTGATGAGATTTATACCAACTTTCACAATCGCTTGCGACAACAGGGTTTAGCTTATTCGGGAATGATTTATCGGGAATTTTATCGCAGGTTACAGGACGGGGAAATCAACCTTACGGACAGCAAATTCGCAGTTGTCGGCTTCAATGTTTTAAGTTTGAGTGAGCAAAAGATATTTGAGTATCTGCAAACCAACACTGACGCTGCCTTTTATTGGGATTACGACAACTATTACACTGATGACAAGCTGCAAGAGGCTGGAACATTTATTTCAAACAACATAAAGACCTTCCCCAATGAAGATTTTGCCCACCAAAACTTCAATCGCATAAAGGACAATCAACAAAACATTGAAATAATAGCCTCTAACGGCGAGACCCTGCAAACATCCTGCATCTCAAAATGGGCGAAAAATTTGGAGAACGTTTATAAGGACAGCCTCAAACAGGAAGATATGGTGATAATACTTGCTAACGAAAGCCTCTTACCTGTTGTCGTCAGAGCCTTACCCCAAGAGATAGCAGGCAAACCAACAAAGGCTAATATCACAATGGGCTATCCCTTCTCGCAAACGGAGATTTACGCCTTTGTTGAGAACTTTCTGACTTGTCAAACCAAAAATACATCGCCTGTTGCGGCATTAGAAAATCTTTCTTTGCAGATTTGCGAGCGTTATGGCAAACTTCCGATAAGCGAAACGAACAACCTGCTCATTGAAGCCGCATATCAAATAGACAAAAAGATAGAAGAATTCACCCAATCGTTGAAAAACACCGACCCAAACGCTATTTCGCTAACTTTTGTGCAAAAAACGCTTATGTCGGAATTGCGTTCGCTGTCTCTGCCTTTTCAATCCGACAACACGGACGGGCTACAGATTATGGGAATGCTTGAAAGCCGTAACTTGGACTTTCGTTACGTGCTGATGCTCTCAACATCGGACGACTTCCTTCCTAACGTTGGTTCTTATTCTACCTTCATTCCCTATTCTATTCGCAAGGCTTTCGGCTTGATGTCAGTGGAAAAGCGGATTGCAGTCTTTGCTTACTATTTCTATCGTTTGTTTCATTGTGCGGAAAGCCTGACTTTTGTCTATAATACACAGAATGACGGCACTAAGGCTAAGGAAAAGAGCCGCTTTTTGCAACAGGCGGAGTTGGAAATGGGCAAATCGTTCAATCATATCAGTCTTATGGCTCAAACAAATCTTCAAACATCGCCGCCAAAGGACTATCCCAAAAAGCCAAATCACATAGAAATTATCTTAAACAAAACATACCTCTCGGCAGCCTTTCTTAACACGTTCCTTGATTGCGGTTTGAAGCTCTATTTCAAATATATAATCGGCTTAAAGAGCATAACATACGGCGAAGAAGACATTTCAGCATTGGCTTTTGGTAATCTGTTTCATCAAAGTGCCACTATCCTTTACGGAATTAAAGAATCCATAACGCCGAGCGTGCTTTCAGAGGTTGTCAATCAGGCTCTTGGCAGTATGGAAAGCCTCGAAGAACGCAGCATAATAACGCAAATACACAGGGATATAGTCATTAAATACCTGCGAATCTTGATTAACTACAATCAAAGTACTGGAAGACAGCCGCTATTGACTGAAGAGGAGGTGATGAAAGACCTTTTGATTGAAGTCAATGGCGAGAAGCGTGAGCTGAAACTTGGAGGTAGAATAGACAGAATAGACTTTGACGGCGGTAACTTAGTCGTTGTGGATTATAAAACAGGAGGAGAGGTTCAGCAATTCAAGGATATGGACATTCTTTTCCGCAATCCGACAGACAAAAGGGCTACTTACGTCTTCCAAATCCTGTTTTACTGCTGGCTTTTGTGGGACAACGAGGCGTGGAAACAAAAACACAACATCACCTTCTCAACAATCAAGCCTCAGATAATCTACATTCACAAACTTAAAGCAAAGGGAGACAAGGACTTTTCACCATCTAAGTACGGCGAAACCATAATCTACGACAGCGACTTCCACGAAGAATTTGACCAATGGCTCAAAGACTGCCTGACGAGTTTGTTATCGCTTGACAATGAGAAGTTTTATTGGCGTAATAAGACCGATAAAAACTGCCTTTTTTGCGAATATTCCATTATTTGTAACTAACATCCGCTTTTAATTTCAATCCACGATACGCAATTTTGATTTGGGGCTGCTCAAACCCTACTTCATTTTGTCAGAACCTTGTTTTAACTTGCGGAAACCTTGTTTTAACTCACGGAAACAGCGTTTAAAGTTGCGGAAGCTTTGTTTTAAATTCTTGAAGCAGTGTTTTAATTTTATTTGACGTACATTTAATTTTAATAAGATGTACATCAAAAATAAATAAGATGTACATCAAACGAAAATAAGATGTACATCAAAATAAAATAAGATGTACATCTTCTGAAAATAAGTTGTACATCTTATTAAACTTAAACTTTGTTTCAAGAATTTAAAACAAAGCTTCCGTAACTTTAAACGCTGTTTGAGTGAGTTTAAACAAGGTTTCCGCGAAATGAAACAAGGTTTTGGCAAATTCAAACGCCGTTTCGCTAAATTATAATGCAGTGTCGCTGTTTCAAAAAGAATACGTACTTTTGTAGTCCTTAATAATGGAGTGGCAAATGAAACTTATAACAGAAGTAAATATCAGAAAAGCAGACCAAAACATAACTCACAGAGACAGGATTCTTCTCTTGGGTTCGTGCTTTTCCCAAAACATCGGCGAGAAACTTGACATCGGCGGCTTCCAAACGCTGATTAACCCTTTTGGAACGATATATAACCCGTTTTCAATAGCAGAAACGCTGGACTATATCAGTCTTTGCAAGGCTTTTAAGGAAGAAGACGCTCTCCAAAACGGCGATATATGGCACTTAATCCCCTGTCATGGCGAAATTTTTGGCTATTGTAAAGATGAGGTTCTTGACTTGGCTCAACGCAAACAGGATGAGGCTCATCGCTTTCTTGACAACGAGACGCTACTGCTTATCACGCTCGGCACGGCTTGGCTTTACAGCTACACGCCTCTTGACAGGGTGATGGCGAATTGCCACAAGGTAGATAGCAAACTGCTCTCCCGCCGAATGATGTCCTGTACTGAAATCGTGGAATCGCTAAGCAGTGCGATAGAGCGGCTGAAGAAGACCTGCAAATGCCGTATCATCTTCACTATAAGCCCCGTTCGTCATTGGAAAGAAGGGTTTAGAGATAATCTTTTAAGCAAATCGGCGTTGCATATTGCTGTTAGCGAGCTTTGTAATAAAGGTTTGGCGGAATATTTCCCTGCTTACGAGGTTGTTTTTGACCAGTTGCGGGATTACAGGTTTTATTCTGATGATTTATTACATCCTAACAATCAGGCTATATCGGTCATTTGGGAGAAGTTTTGCGACACTTACTTTGACCAAAGCACCAAAGCCCTGTGTCAAAAGTGCGAAAGGCTGCACTCAATGCAAAATCACCGCCCGCTATATCCTCAATCGGCGGAATACGAACGGCATTTGCTCAAAACGGATGAGCTTAGCAATGAAATAAAGTCGGAACTCAATAAAATGAGATAAAAGAGCGTTAGTATAAAATAAAGATATAATTTTGCAAACTAAATAAAGACGATAATGAAATTACAATTCTTGGGAGCGACACGAGAGGTTACAGGCAGCAAACACCTGATAACGACAGCCAAAGGAAGAAAAATCCTTCTTGATTGCGGGGCTTATCAGGGCAAAGGCTTACAAACAGACGCTGATAATAGAGACTTGGGCTTTGAACCTTCGGAAATAGACTACATAATTTTGTCTCACCCTCATATTGACCACTGTGGTTTAATTCCTTTCTTATATAAGCTCGGCTTTACGGGGATTGTGTTCTCTACTCCAGCCACTCGCGAGCTTTGTGCCATAATGCTTGCTGACAGTGGCAAGATACAGGAGGCGGATACCAAGACCTTCAACAAGAAACCTGAGAGACAGGGACTTGAACCGATAGAGCCGCTTTTTACTGCTGAGGATGCACGGGACGCAATGCAGTTATTTGTCAGCGTTCCTTACAATAAGCAGTTTGCAATAGACGATGAGACTTCTATTCTTTTCACTGACAATGGTCATATTCTTGGTTCGGCGACCTGTAATTTGATTGTCAAAGAGGGAGATAAGACAACGAAGATAGCCTTCTCAGGAGACATCGGGCGGTATTCAAAACGTATCCTCAAAGAACCTCAATCCTTTCCGCAGGCTGACTATATCATAATGGAATCTACTTATGGCGACAGGCTGCATAGCCCTATTGATAAGGCGGAACAGCTTTTGTTTCAGGCGGTCGTTGATACCTGTTGTAAGAAAAAGGGCAAGCTCATCATTCCTGCTTTCGCTGTCGGCAGGGCACAGGAAGTAATATTTGCCTTAAACAACCTTTGGGAAAAGGGATTGCTTCCTAAGATTGACGTTTATGTTGATAGCCCGTTATCCTTCAACGCTACTAACATAATGAGGCTTTTTCCTGAATGTTTCTGTGAGGAATTGCAGGAATTTATCAAACATGACCCTGATCCCTTCGGCTTTGACAGGCTGACATACGTAACAAGTACCGAGCAGTCCAAGCGTCTTAACTTTTCGAAACAGCCTTGCATCATCATATCTGCCTCAGGTATGATGGAGGCTGGGCGTGTTAAACATCATTTAGCAAATAACATTGAAAATCCTCGCACAACTATTTTGGTAGTCGGCTATTGTTCGCCATCAACTCTTGGTCATCGCATTGCAAGAGGGGACAAACGTGTATCAATCTTTGGCTTTTGGCACACCGTACGGGCAGAAATCCGCACCATAGACTCTTATTCGGCACACGGAGACCGAGATGAAATGCTCAAATGGCTATCCTGTCAGGACAAAAGCAAAGTAAAAAAGATATTCCTCGTACATGGTGAGGAGAAAACGCAGGTAAAATTCGCACAAACCCTGAAAGACAACGGCTATAACGACATTATTATCCCACAAAAAGCCGACTTTGTAACTTTTTAACCCCACAAAAATAGCTATGAAACGGATTTTAATTTATCTTTCGCTCGTTTTGAGCTTCATAAGTCCCACCTTCGGGCAACAAAACGCCAAGAGCAAGACAGGAGAAGTGGCTTCCGACTTTACTTTTCTTGACAATAAAGGAAAAGAACACTATATGAGCGATATAGAAGCCCAGTATATCGTGCTTTTCTTCTACAATCCTGACTGCGAGCACTGCCAAAAATACCTCAAAAGCCTGAAAAAAGACAAACTTCTGGCTACTTACACCAAGCAGAAGGCAGTTGCCGTCATTGCAGTGGCGGTAGAAACTGACCAAGAGGCGTTTGGTGCTAACTTTTTTGACCTCCCGATAGAATGGAATAAGGGCTTTTGCGAAGATTGTGAGGAGATAATTGATCATTACTTGGAGAAAGTGCCGTCAATCTTCGTCCTTGACGACATAAAGATGGTAATAAAAAGCAACATAGAGCCGAAAGAATTGGAGAACTTTCTTAAAACAATCAGCATTGAGGGGATGAAGCTATGAAACGAGTGCTGATTATCAACGGAGCAAACCTCAACTTGCTGGGAACAAGAGAGGTGAAAATTTATGGAGACAGGACTTTTGAGGATTATTTGTTGGACTTGCGGGAGAAATACCCCCACTTTGACATTCATTACTTCCAGTCAAATCTTGAAGGGGAGGTGGTTAATGCTCTGCAAACGGGGGCAAATTATGACGCAATCGTACTTAATGCTGGCGGATATGCCCACACTTCGGTCGTAATTCGGGATGCGGTGGCGGCAATTTCCCACTTTCCGGTCATTGAAGTCCATATTTCAAACATTATGCAGCGGGAAACTTTCAGGCACAGCTCACTTTTGTCGGCGGTTTGTGCAGGAACAATCTTTGGATTTGGGCTTTTGTCGTACGAATTAGCGATGAAAGCGATTGAAAGTTGGGACTAAAAAACGCATAAAAGCTAATTATTTTCAAAAAAAAGTCCGACTAATTGTTGGTTATATAGGAAAAAGTATTACCTTTGCACTGCCTAAAATCCAGTCGAAATAGGCTTTTTCATAATTTGGTGTCGCTTACTTCATTGTAGGCGGCACTTTTTTTTTGCCTAAATCCCTACGAACTTTCACAAACTCCCATTATAAATTTATTTAGTCCCGTAATAAAATAATTTAGTCCCGTAGTAAGATAATGTATGGATATTCATTCTATTTTCACCAAACGCCGCTTTAATTTTCTAAAGTAGCGTTTTCCTGAATTATAATAGCGTTTCTTGATTCTGTTAAGTGTTTTTATTTTTGTGAAAGGCGGTTAAGGGAAAATGAAGGCTAAGTACAGGTTTGGAAAGAGAGAAGAGGCAAAAAAAAGCCCGATGAAAGCTTGATTATCTGACTTTGTTTGTTGCATTACATATTCTCTTCATCATATTATTGTTTGCATTGCAATGCCGGAGTAACTTGTTCCCCTTTAACCTCTGATACATTACTGCAATAATCACAGGCATTAAAAAAATCATTGCCCAAAAATTCAAAAAACTGCCACTTTTCTACAGGTTTAGCAAGGTCAATATACTCTTTATTTTCATTTAATTCCGGTGCAGGAGGAAAAAAACGCTGATACAAATCTCTCAGTGAAAAAGTTGCAGCACGGGGGCAAGCAAACAATTTACCACCTCGTATATGCATACAATGTGTTAATTTTAAGCACTCCATAAAATAGCATTTATTCATTGCCTCAGAACGATAGTGTCGCTGGATTTGCTCTGTTTTAGACCACAGCAAATCCTTATGAAAATTGAGCGTTATCCCATTAACAACCAACTTTTCTACAATATTATCTGTTTTCAAAAGAGGCATCAATGCTTTGTTTGCCATATAATTAGAAACATAAACACTAGATTTTTTAGAAAACTGCTTTAAGATATTCACTATTTCATCAGAAATATCCAAAGTTCCATTAGTAACAAGTTCCACGCGCTCTATTTTTGGATGTTCCAAAGAATATAAAAGCATCCTTGCAGCGTCCTTGTTAAGCAATGGCTCACCTCCAAGCAAGCGAAATTCAAACAATTTCTCTACATTTACCAATAAATTATCAAGTTGTATCTTAAATGAATCAAAAGAAAGCATTTCGTGATATTGCTCCTCAATCGTAGGAATATAATGGTCACAATGCTGACATTTTAATGTACATCGTGTGGTAAGCGAAATACCAATGTTTGGAATGTATATTTTTCTTTTTAGCAGTATGTTTATTGCCGCAGGTAGCCATTTGCCCAAAAGCAGCAATCCTCTCCATAAATATACAACGGCAAGAAGTTTATTTTTGTGTATAGCCTGTTTGCCACCCTTCATTGCATATGTCAGTTTGATATATGTTTGCCGTAAAAAGATTCTTTTGAAATATACGTTATAACTCATAAAATTTAGTTTTGTGTAAATTTGCTAACATACTCAACTTTTTGAGTACAATTCTCACAAATCAACGTTGCAAAAGTACAAATTATTTCTTTATCTGCAACCTTTTTGCTAAAAAAGTTATTTCCGTCGCAAAATAATGTATGAATATTCATTCTATTTTCTGCAAACGCCGTTTTAATTTTCTAAAACACCGCTCCGCCAACTTAAAGCAGCGTTTTTCTGAATTATAATGGCGTTTCTTGATTCTGTTAAGTGTTTTTATTTTTGTGACAAGCGGTTAAGTAAAAATGAAATGTTATTGCCGTTTAACAAAGGCTAAGTACAAGTTTGGAATGTGAGAAGAGACACAAAAAAAGCAGAGATAAATTAAAA
>JAISLH010000116.1 GCA_031260565.1 Bacteroidales bacterium | reverse complement strand
CATATATAGCGAACAATCATATTTTGACATCATTTATAATAAGACAGCCTCTTTATTAGAAGTATCTTGTGAAATAGGAGTGCTGACCTGTGGTGATATTACGAAGTTGGAACAGATGAAAGAAGTTGGCAGAAATCTTGGCATTGCCTTTCAAATTAAAGATGATATACTTGACTTTTGCCTTGACAAGACTGACGACAAGCCAACAGGAAATGATATTAGAGAGAAGAAGATTACATTGCCAATGATATACTTTCTGCAAAATCTTAATGTCAATAAGCGTAACGAAGTTCTTGCCTTCATTGCCGCAGACGATAAAACTGAACAGGGTATTGAGCGACTTATAAAAGAAGTTAATCATAGCGACAGCATTCAGAAAGCTCAGAAAGATGTAGAGCATTACAGCCATAAAGCCATTGAATTGATTGAAAATGAGAATGAAAACATCTATCGTACAAATCTTTTATTGCTTGTGGATTTCCTTATAAAACGTAATAAATAACACCACTTTACTATCAACACAAAAAAATGAAGGGGACGAAACTCTTTCCATTTGTTGTACTCCATCGTCCCCACTCATTGACAGATACTAAGACTGCAAGCCTGTAATATCTAAGTTAGCTTCTTCAAAAGCCACCTTGTCCAACGCATCCTTAAACGTTACTGCTGGATAGAACCTGCAAGTCGCACGCTTAATAGTAGAAGCATCTACCTGAGCAAGCGTTGTCTTAGCCGTAGCGTGAATAACAGGTGCAAACATACCCAGCAATCCCAACTTCACAGCCTCACCACTCAACACGTGAGCCGAGACGTGTATCTCTAAGGCTTTCAACGCAGCCAACGTGTCTGGGTAAGAGACAGTCGTTGCGTCTGAAATCTCACGAGCCAGCTGGTCTAACGTTACATTGTTGGTGCGGAAGATACGAGCCAAATACCTTGTGCCCGGATTTGCTCCTGTGTGGATGTTCCTTTGAACTTTTACATACTTAATACTCATAAAATAAATAAATTTTAGTTAATAATAAATGAATTTAATTTGTGCTATTCTACTGAATTTCACTATGCAAAGGTACGAAAAATATTTGACATATGCAACACTTTTCTAACTTTTTTTCATTTATCTAATTTATTGTTGTTTAGTATTTTACGCTAAAATAGTTCTTTTAGCATAAAAAATGACAACTTTAATTTTTTACTATATTACTTTTGCAGCACAAATTGAAAATAAAGAGGCAGAAAATAAACAAATAAACATAAATACAATGGAAAGAAATTTCTTAGAGCAAATGCTCAAAAGCGGGCAACCAGTATTACCTGCCGCAGAACAAGGTACTACCAATGGAGAAGAGGTAAAACTCCAACAATCTTTTGCCAATAACAATATAATGTCAGGTAAGGAGCTGATAAAAAATGAAATTAAAGATTTACCTATGCTGGTAGAGGATTTAATACCCAAAGGTACGCTTGGTTGCTTATTCGGCTCTTCGTCAATAGGTAAGAGCACTATGGCAAGGCAACTGCTCATTGCTACAGCCTTAGATATGGACTTCCTTTCAAAGAAGGTCTTTAACCAAGACAGACGGAATTGTGTCTATATCTCCAGCGAGGACGGTGTGAAAGCGATGTCCGTAGGGATAAAGAAACAGGCAACAGCAATGGGACTGACAGATGAGCAGGTTGAGAGCCTTGATAACACCTTATTTATGCCTTGCCCTGACAATTTACAGGTGCTGCTGCCTTCGTTGATGAATGATTTAAACCCTGTGCTGGTGGTCGTTGATGTGTTTTTGGACACGATAGCCAACAAATCTACCGACATCTACAATGCTGCCAATATGAGACGTGAAATGCAGATATATTCTGACTTTGCAGAGAAATATGACTGCACTTTCCTTCTCATCCACCACTCTAAGAAAGGAGCAGACAACACTATCACCAAAAACTCCGCCTTAGGTAGTGTTGGTATGGAGCAAAAGATGAGATTTGTATTGCAACTGACTGAAAACGAGAAAGACCCAGCAGTCAAATACCTCTCTTTGGTGAAAAATAACTATTCTGAATTTCAACATCAATCGCTGAGTTTGGAATTTAAGAATATGCTTTTCACAGCCACATCTACCGAGTTTATCAATTCCAAATCACTCAACAGCAATAAGGTTTCAAATGCAGAAATAATGCACATTGGAGCTGTTATAGCCGACCTGCGAGAGCAAGGCAAGACGTGGGAAGAAGTAGCGACAAAGACAGGTCTTTCAGAAAGAGTAGCTCATAGACGACTAAAATCTTATAACGAACTGAAAGGAGGGAAGGAAAATGAACAAAAATAAGTCTGCCAACCTGCCAAACCCTATACAAATGGCAGTATGGCAGACACACCACACACAACATAGAGAGATTAACTCTCTCTCTATGTCGTATGCAGTGTATGGGAAATTTGGTGTCAGTAATATATATGATAACGTTAATTATTCACCGAAACCCTTATCAAGTAATAAATTTCTATCTCTTGACAATAGAAAAATGAAACAAAGACCCGTAGGGGCGGGGTCTGCCCGCCCATTTGCCGACCAACGTTTAATAATAACAGATATTTTAATAACAATTTAAAAATCAATAAAAAATATGGAAAATAATAATTATTTATTCCAGTTCATTAAGGGCAATAAACAAATTTGCCCCGCTTGCGGCAGAAAATCGTTTGCTGCAATGGTAAATGTTCAGACAGGAGAGATGACCCAGTTTGGGAAATGTGACCATCTTAACTCTTGTGGTTATAAACTTATTCCAACGGGAGAGGACGTTATGGCTTGGCGTAAGCAACAATCCAATCTAACTTGCACTAAATCAGCCGTGTCCCATTTAGAAACGCCGTCAAAAGAGGTCTATAGCGTGCCTGTTGAGGTGGCTAATAAAATTTACCAAAGTTGTAAAGATGGCGGTAAAGATGGTGGTAAAAATAATCTTTTGACTTATTTTGAGGAGGTGGCTCGCAAACTTGGTGTAAAAGTAGAAGAGGTTGAATGTATGTTGCGGCAAGCGTGGAAAGAAATGAGGGTTACATTTTCTTTTAATGGCTCAAATAAGGTTATCTATTGGCAGCAAGCGATAGACGGACGTATTGCCACTGGTAAAGTTATGCGTTATGACCAAGAAGGGCACAGGATTAAATATGTTAATTCTCCTGTTGGCTGGGTTCATTCTGATGACAGCTTTGGATGTAAGATTGACCCCGACAAGCAACAGTTACGGCAGTGTCTTTTCAATGAACATCTACTTGCACAGTATCCTGCTGCAGATGTCTTTGTAGTAGAGTCGGAGAAAACTGCAATAATATTATGGATTTATCTGAAAATGGAATCTCGCACAAGGCAATTCGTTATCCTATCCACAGGTGGTGCAGGGAATTTTAAACTGGGGATGTTTGAGCCAATTTTAAGGGCATTAAAGGGTCGGAATATTACTACTATACCTGACCATGGAATGTTTGATAAATGGGCACAAGAGGCTAAGCAAATATCCACAGCGGCAGACAAACTCGGCATTAAGGCTAATTGGTTTATGGTAGATGTTAGAAATGTTAGAAAAAAATTTAACCTGTCGGATAAGCAAATAGAATCATTACATAAGGGGTTTGATATTGCAGATGTGTTAGTAATGCACTAAAATGCACTAAATCAGCGTTACCGCATTTTTGAGAAACGGATTGTTATTAACCATTGTATGGGCGGGCAGACCCTGCCCCTACGGTGTGTTTGTTATATGCAGAAAAATTTGTACTTTTGCAAACTCAAATTATTATTATTAGGGCAGGCAGACTCTGCCCCTACATTAAAACAAAAAACGTTAATTTAATTTTATAACAGATGATAACAAACAACTTCGCCCATAGACATAACGGCGTACAAAACGAAAAGGATTTACAGACAATGCTTAATGTGATAGGTGTAAATAGCCTTGAAGAGTTAATAGACAAAACAATTCCGCAGAAGATTAGATTTAAGCAAAACCTTAATCTGCCTCAGGGGATGAATGAATACGAGTATCTTAATCATATAAAGACCATTGCGTCAAAGAATAAGTGCTATGAGTCGTTTATCGGTCAGGGCTATTACAATACTATAGTGCCAGCGGTCTTACAACGTAATATATTGGAGAATGCAGGCTGGTATACGTCTTATACTCCATATCAGGCAGAAATCTCACAGGGTCGTTTAGAGGCGTTATTTACCTTTCAGACGATGATAAGCTCTATGACTGGCTTGCCTATCGCTAATTGTTCGTTATTGGATGAAGCAACGGCGGCAGCTGAATGTATGTTGATGTTTTATGCTTCTCGCTCTCGTGGGCAGCAAAAGGATAATGTAAATCGTTTCTTTGTGGATGAGAATGTTTTTATACAGACGATAGAGGTATTGAAGACACGAGCTTTGGCAAGGGGGATAGAAATTGTTGTAGGTAATACAGAGCAGGCATTAGACTCTACTTATTTCGGTGCTTTGTTGCAATATCCAAATAAGAATGGTGAGGTCTGCGATTACTCTTCTTTTGTGAGCAATGCCAAAAGTAATAATATCTTTGTGGCAGTGGCGGCAGATTTGTTATCCTTAGCGTTATTAACTCCTCCGGGAGAATGGGGTGCAGATGCTGTTTGTGGGTCGGCTCAAAGATTTGGTACTCCTATGGGTTATGGAGGGCCTTCGGCAGGATTTATGTCGTGTAAGGAAGATTTCAAACGTAGCATTCCGGGAAGGATTATTGGTTTGACTGTCGATGCACAGGGCAATAAGGCTTATCGTTTAGCATTACAGACACGAGAGCAACATATCAAACGTGAAAAGGCAACATCCAATATCTGTACAGCACAGGCTCTTGTGGCTATTATGGCTGGTCAGTATGCGGCTTGGCACGGTCATAATGGCATTTTGGCTATTGCTAAGGATATTCATTGTTTGGCAAGTCTTCTCGCAAAGGAGGCACTGAACTATGGCTTTATTGAGTTGAATAAGACGTTCTTTGACACTCTTAGATTTAAAACTCCTGTTGCTGCTCAATTAGTTTGTGATATGGCAGTGGAAAGAGAAATGAACTTTAACTTCATTGATGATAATACTATTTCTATTTCTTTAGATGAGACAACATCAGAGAAGTCTGTAAATAAGATATTATCTGTCTTTGCAAGCGTTAGTGGCAAGACTTTTACTCAGGTCGTTTGTGATGGTTGCTGTTCAGAAGATGTAAATGATAAATTAGCTCGCAAGTCAGAGTTTTTAACCCAGTCAATCTTCAATAACTATCATAGTGAGACTGATATGATGAGGTATTTGAAGAAGTTAGAGGTAAAAGACCTTTCTCTCAATCGTGCTATGATTCCGTTAGGGTCTTGTACTATGAAGTTAAATGCTGCTGCTGAGATGATTCCTTTTACTTGGTCGGAGTTTGCTAATGTTCATCCTTTTGTGCCTGTTAATCAAGCGGCTGGCTATTTGGAGATGATAGACAATATGAACAGTATTCTGTGTGAAATAACAGGTTTTGACAAGATAAGTTTTCAGCCAAACTCAGGTGCAGCAGGGGAATATGCTGGCTTGACGACAATAAGAAGTTATCAAACTGCTAATGGACAGGCTCATCGTAATGTTTGTTTAATACCTGCCTCTGCTCACGGGACTAATCCTGCCTCAGCTGCAATGGCTGGTATGGAAATAATAGTTGTTAAATCTACTCCGCAAGGTGAAGTGGATATTGAAGATTTGCGACTTAAAGCTGAGGAGAATAAAGAACGTTTATCGTGTCTTATGATAACTTATCCTTCTACTCATGGAGTTTTTGAGGAAGGTATAATTGATATAATAAAGATTATACATGACAATGGCGGATTGGTGTATATGGACGGGGCTAATATGAATGCACAGATTGGTTTGACGTCTCCGGGTTATATGGGTGCAGATGTTTGTCATCTTAACTTACATAAGTCTTTTGCAATGCCTCATGGTGGTGGTGGTCCGGGTGTAGGACCTGTTGGAGTGAGAAAAGAACTTGCAGATTATTTGCCTTCTCATCCTTGTTTGGACTTATCAACAAAGGGAAAGGCTGTTGCTGCATCTCCTTATGGGTCGGCTCAGTTGCTGGTTATTACTTATGGCTATCTTATGTTAATGGGTGAGAATGGGCTTACTTCGGCTACTAAATACGCTATACTGAATGCAAACTATATGAGAGCGAGGTTAGATAAGCACTACAACATTTTATACACAGGGAAGCAATCAATGTGTGCTCACGAGTTTATCTTGGACTGCAATCCTTTCTCTTTATCTTCTGGCATTCAATGTATAGATATTGCTAAGCGGCTAATGGATTATGGCTTTCACGCTCCTACTGTTGCTTTTCCAGTACATGGGACGCTTATGGTTGAGCCTACTGAGAGTGAGCCTTTGTCGGAGATGGACAGGTTATGTGATGCTTTGATTGAGATAAGGCAGGACGTCAGGGACATAGAGGAGGGCAAGGCTGACAGAGAGAACAACGTCATCAAAAACGCACCTCACACAATGCAGGTAGTCTGTTCAGATAACTGGGACAAGCCTTACACACGCCAAAAAGCAGCCTTCTCACAGCCGTATGGTGATAAATACTGGGCGGCGTGTTCAAGGGTTGATGATGCTTATGGCGACAGGAATTTGGTATGCACTTGTTAATAGATAAAATAATTTAACGATGGAACTCTCAATCATAATCCCTATATTCAATGAAGAAGGAAATATACACCCTCTTTATAGCAGGATAGCCAAGGTTGCAAGTGAGATTTGTGATAGCTGGGAAATACTTTTTGTTAATGACCACAGCACGGATAATTCTCTTAATCTTATCAAGCAACTTGCCGTCAATGACAAGCACGTACAATATGTAACTTTCAGTCGTAACTTTGGTCATCAAGTTGCTGTTTGTGCTGGCTTGGATTATGCCAAAGGGAATGCCGTAGTTATTATAGATGGAGACCTGCAAGACCCTCCAGAGTTGATTACTCAGATGTATGAAAAGTACAAGCAAGGCTATAAGGTTGTTTATGCTAAACGCAGTGCAAGAAAGGGCGTATCATTATTTAAGAAAATTGCTTACAAATCGTTTTATCGTATTCTAAACAAACTAACCAATATTAAGATACCGCTTGACACAGGAGACTTCCGTCTGATAGACCGTGTTATCATAGACCATTTGCAGAATATGCCAGAAAGAAACAAGTTTATAAGAGGGCAGATTGCTTGGATAGGCTATGAACAAACCTTTGTTGAGTATGTCCGTGACCCTCGTTATGCAGGGAAGACAGGTTATTCTTTTGCCAAGCTAATGAAGTTGGCGATTGACGGTATAACAGGTTTTTCAGACAAGCCACTTAGAATGGCAAGCAATGTGGGGATAATTGTGTCCTTTATTTCTTTCCTTTTTATTGTTTATGCTTTAGTGTCTTATTTTATTTTCCAAACTCCTTTGCGTGGCTGGGCTTCGCTAATGATTTGCATCTCTTTTCTTGGGGGTGTGCAGCTAATAACCATAGGTATAATCGGTGAATACATAAGTCGTATAAACAATGATGTAAGGAAAAGACCTCTTTACGTTGTGGAAGAAACAACACAGTCGGCTAACCAATAGACTATGAGCAATCGCAAACAAACTTTAATTCTGAGCGGCATATTGGTACTTCTGAGTATTGTGCCACTCTTTTGTTATCTTGGGTCTTACTCTCTGTGTCTTTGGGACGAGAGTCGCTTGGCTGCTTCGGCGTATGAGATGACTCAAACGGGAAATCCTCTCGTTGTATCTTTTAATTATCAACCTGACCATTGGAGTGTAAAGCCTCCTTTAGCGATTTGGTGTCAAGCAATTAGTATAAAAGTTTTCGGAGTCAATGAGTTTGCAGTACGCTTTCCTTCTTCTATTGCAGTGCTTGCCACATGCGTTATGTTAATCCTTTTCTTTGGCAAGTTGCAACGCCCATTTGTCGGGTTCTATGCTTCACTTATTATGATAGTCTCAAAAGGTATTATATATTTTTGGCACACTTGTCATAGTGCAGACTACGAAGCGTTACTCGTCTTCTTTACAACAGCTTACTGCTTGGCTTTTTATCTGTTTTATATCTTCAAAAAGAAACGTTATTTGCTCTTTTTCTTCATCTTACTGACCCTTGCAGCAATGACAAAAGGTGTTCAGGCATTGTTCCCTCTTCCCTTCATTGTGCTGTTTGTTGTGTTCAAAAGAGGCTTTTTAAGCAACATTTTCACAACCCGAAGTTTCTATTATGGTCTTTCTTTATTTCTTCTCGTCATAGGTGGCTATTATTTTGGTAGAGAAGTGATTGACAGCGGTTATTTAAAGGAAGTGTATAATGGGGAACTCGGAGGGCGTTACGCTCAGACGAATGAAGGACATCAACAAGGCTTTTGGTATTACTTAAATTACA
>JAISLH010000106.1 GCA_031260565.1 Bacteroidales bacterium | reverse complement strand
ATTGCAATAACGCAATATATCACTTTATGGGGATAATATAGTATTTTATCCCCTTTTTCGTGCTTTTTGCCAAAATTAAAGTGGCGTTTCAGCGTCACGAAACGCCACTTTAGAAAATTGAAACGGCGTTTCGTTCTGATGAAGTGGCGTTCGGGTAAAATCGTATTAAAAAATGAGCAAAATAGAGCGAAAAAGGGGTGTTTTTATCCTGTTTTTTGACAAAATTTATGCTAAAAACGGCTGGTTTTAATGAGTGTTTTGTATAAAGAAAGTGAGATAATAATACAATTATTAGTCTGGTTTTTGACAGCAATTTTGCATAAAAAAGAGACGAAAGAACTCATCACTT
Source organism: Bacteroidales bacterium (assembly GCA_031260565.1). Taxonomy (GTDB): domain Bacteria; phylum Bacteroidota; class Bacteroidia; order Bacteroidales; family P3; genus JAISGN01. Next base: position 4,012 of record JAISLH010000106.1, on the reverse strand, counting down.
CATTAAAAGCAAAACACAATGCAATCAGGTTAAATGAAGGTAAAATAAATCTTTATTCCTGTGATGAAAATCAGCAGTAAAAGTACTATGTTTGAGTATAATAACTTCCGTTTAGAAAAGAAAAATATCGTCAAAATGAACGATAAAGGAATGGAATAGAACGCCGAAAACTCCGAAAAACTCATTGCGTAAGACAAGGGCAAAAGTGAGACAAATAAAAGGTCGTTTAAGATGCTGCATTTCTTGCCATAGATGATGTTTCTGTCTATTTTAGAGCTGCGAACGTAAAACAAAGCAGGTATAAGCAACAATCCCAAGCCCGCAAGATAAACAACGTGAATAGGTTCTTCTATAGGATACAGCTGAGGCAGGAGTACAAACTTATCAATAAACCAGTTTGCCTGCTCCATTACTTGGTCTGTCAGATAATAATAAACGATTGCAAAGACGAAGGGAGTGATAAATCCGAAGATACTTACAAGCCATTGCCTTAAACTATAAGCCTTGTAAATAAAAAACCCTATCCATATCCACAAAAGAAACAACATAGACGGGGCATAAAACATTGAGCCGATAGCAACAATAAGTGAAGTAGAGAAAATATCTTCTACGCTTTCCTTTTTGCTGTAAATGCGAAAGAAAAACCACAAAGCCAAAATCAAACACGAGTTCATCAACAGCATAGAAGACATTGTCATAAATTGATAGTTACTGCTGCTGAGGAGATAGTACATAAACGCTGGCATATAGGTCGTTTTCTGTACGAGTTTGTTGCTTGTGAAGATGTAGTTAAGTAAGATACCGTTGAGAAGCATTATTACAAAGGCTATAATGGTGGCAAGCAGTGGCAGTTGTCCCAAAACGGAATAAATATAAGCATAAAGCAACATATCAAAGTTGGTTTCAATAACCGCAGGTGGCTTAACGAACGCTGCAATCCAAAGAATAACAGGTGTAATTCCTATAATCAATAATTGAGGTATGTAATGCTTCTTAAATATGTTTACAAACATGATGTCTTGTTGTTAAAATTGCGTGGTTATACGGCAAATAATTAAAACGGTTACACTTTTTGTAATAAAAAACGTACTTTTTATTTTTTCTTAACGCCTTTTTGCTTTATTATTAGTGCGTTACAATTTGGTAAAAATTACATTTATTTTCTCCAAATGGCGGTTTAACAGCAAAATCAGGGCATTTTATTTTGCTAAGATGTTGTCTTGTGGAAATCATTGCTTTTTACAACAGAACCAAAGCAATTTATAAACGTCTAAAACAAACATTGAAGGTTTTGAACTGCGAAGTTGCCAAGTTAAAAGAGGTATCAGCGGCTTGCAAAGAGAGCGAAGAAGACTGTCTAACCTCAATTTATGAATGCGTTGGAAAGCCTTAACCAGAGCAATGGACGAAAGGCTTTGCTGATACTCCTTATTATTGTAAAGCAATCGCAGGTTGATAGCGGCGTTCTTGGTATTGGCTAAAAAAGATTGGCTATCGTGCAAGCCAAGATGGATAACGGGATTGTCAATCTGTCCAAGCCGATAGCCGTTTTGCGAAAGCATAAAGCCAAAAAGCGTATCCTCGTGTCCGTAACCCACAATCGCAGTGTCAAAACTAACTTTGGCAAAAATGTCTCTGCGGATTAGAAAGTTGTTTGCCATAAAAACAGACTCGGATTTGCTCTTTGCCCTCATTTCTCTCTTTGTTCCATAAGTCCAATGCAAGGTTTGTTCCTTCTTTATGGACGTTTTAGGAGAATAAACCGTCCCTCCGCAAATACAATCGGCTGTATTTATTGAATTTATATAGCGTTTAATGAAGTCATTATCGGCAGGCATTGAGTCGCAATCAAGAAAGAGCAAATTATCATAACAAGCCTCTTGAGCCAAAAGGTTTCGTATTTTGCTGCGACCAAGATTGGCGGGCATCTCTTTGTATTTTAGTTCTTTGAGGGCAAATATGGACGATTTTAATTCTTGCCTTTGGGTAGAGCAATCGTCATAAACCAAAATTTCAAAAGGAATTTGTTCTGACAAGGCTTGATTGGCAAGGCTTGAAATCAAGTCAGAACAGTCGTAATTAAAGACAGGTATAAGTATTGAGAGCATTTATTTCAGCTATTTTTTGTTTAATATGCCTCTAATAAGATGTGCTATTTTCTTTTCTTCATTTTCCCAGCACAAAACTTCACTTGTCGGATATGTATTAGCTTTGTATTGAGCCATTTTATCCTTATCTTCAAGCATTTCATTTATTCGCTTGGCTATCTCTTTCGGCGTGATTTGTGAAATAAATTCTCCTACATGGTAATGTTCAATCGTTGAGCGTATTTCGCTTAAATCTGAGACCAAAACAGGGATATGTGCCGATATGTATTCAAAAACCTTATTTGGAAGGCTTATTGCATAATTTATGTTGGTGTTTTTATCCAACGAAAGCCCAAGAGTAGCCTGCCGAGTGAGAGACATCATTTGTGGATATGGCATTCGGGATAAGAAAAAGACCTTATTGTCAAGTTGAAGCTGAGTTGCAAGCTGCTTAATCTGTGAAATGATTTTGCCATCACCTATTATATAAAGGTAAGCGTCTATTTCGTTCATTGCCATCAGCAATTCTTCAACACCTCTCTCTATATTGACAACGCCTTGCCAAATAAGAACAGGTTTGCTTTTGTCAATGGCAAAGTCAAAGTGCAGGTTTATCATATTGATTTCAAGAGAGCGGTCTTTAGGTGGCATATTTCGCACGATTGTTGTCTCAATGGAGTAATTTTCTCTAAAATATACGGCTATCGGATTGCAGACCGTTATCACGTATTTAAGTTTTGGGACAATTTTTTTCTCAATTCGCTTCCACGTTTTCTTGGCAAAGCGGTTGTATTTCAACTCCGGAACTTCCGTAAAATGTTCATGGGAGTCAAAAATCAAAGGTTTGCCTTTCAGACGGCTCACAAGGTAGTTGGCAGGTAAGGTATCAAGGTCGTTAGCCCAAAGAATATCCTGCTTATGAAAGAGAAGGAAGATGAACAATCGCAGGTTCATTTCGGCATAAAACAGAGCCGAAGTTTCAAAAAGCAACCTCATTCTATGGCAACGATATGAGCGTTTGGTCAATTTAAGACTTTTTGTCCTCCTACGCCTACCGATTAAGACCACATCAAGTCCCAAACGCTGCAAGCTAATACAGGTCTTACTCACACGATTATCCGAAACAAGGTCATTGGAGACCGACACGCATATTCTTTTCATTGGTGCAAATGTATTACTTATTCAAGTACATAAAACGAACTTTTGTTGTTTTTATTGCTTAAACTTGGTTTTATAATCCTTATCTTTATTTTGTATTTTGCCAAAACCAAACAAAGGCAACAGTGAGGCTTTCAAACGGGAGAGCAAATTGTTCGTTTTTGACAGAATAAAAATGTTTTCTGGCTACTAAAAAACAATTTTATTCGGTTTTCACCAACTTTTTTCTCTCAACATAACTAATTCTTTATCAAAGATTTCAAAAATAAAATAAAATAAATATTTGATTTTTCTTGGAAAATATTTGGTATTTTGCGAAAAGATAAGTACTTTTGACGCCGAAATATTTTAAAAAATTAAATAATCAATTTTTATGTTTAACTTAATACTTATTAAAAGATGAAACGATTAATGTTTTTTCTGATGGCAATAATTTTTGCCATCCAAGGGTGGTCGCAAGTGCAGACCATAACCGAAGGTTTTGAGGGAGCAGCTGCCCCTCCTACAGGCTGGACGATGTACTACAATGGTGGTGCAACAAGCGCAACGTGTACTAATACAATGAGCTATGTTACCACCCCTACAAGGTCGGGTAACCAATCTTTTAGATTTTCCTCCTACAACGGGTCTGGGTGCTTGACGGAGCAATATCTTGTTACGCCAGAATTGGACTTTCAGGGTGTAGGCAAATTGCTTAGATTTTACTATGCAATAAGTTATGCAGGTGGTTCAGACCAAATAAAAGTGGGTTATTCTACTACAGATAA
>JAISLH010000068.1 GCA_031260565.1 Bacteroidales bacterium | reverse complement strand
GTCCAAACAGGCGTCTATTGTTGGAAAGCAAAATACTCACATTTTGATTCGCCGACAGAGACCAAAGAAGCAGTAGGCTCATTCATCGTTTTCTATTGATAATCATCCACTTCATCATAACCAAAGGCTGCTTTAACACAAGAAAGCAGCCTTTTATTTTGCCAAAGCGGCGTTTTAATTTACCCAAACGCCGTTTTAATTTCATTAGATGTACATCAAAATTAAATAAGATGTACGTCAAAAGAAAATAAGATGTACATCAAAAGAAAATAAGACGTACATCAAAAGAAAATAAGATGTACATCAAATATATTTTAAGTGGCGTTTCGTTGAAATCAAACAGCCTTTTGCTAAATTAAAGCGGCGTTTGAGTGAGTTGTAAGGCTGGTTTAATCTCGTACGAAGCGGTTTTGTGAAATTGTTTTGTGCTTTTGCTCAAGCCGAAGTTGATTTTTTGGTTGGCGTGCATAATTAAAAAAGTTGTATCTTTGCACACTCAATTTTGCTTAAAATGATAAAAACAAACAATATAAGACCTGTCTTTTTTCTAATCGTATGTCTGACTTTTAGCCTTGTGAGCCTCTCGCAGCAAAGGAAATTTACGCTAAGCGGTTACGTTAAAGACTCTATCAGTAGAGAAACGCTGATGAGTGCAAACGTTTATGTCAAAAATAATACCAATCAAGGTGCTGCTTCCAATGCTTATGGGTTTTACAGCTTGACCCTTGCAGAAGGAAATTACGTTATTGTCGTTCAATATATCGGTTATAAAACAATAGAATTTGACATTAAGTTAGACAAAAACATCAAAAAGGACTTTCAACTAATGCCTCAGTCGCAGCAACTTGGAGCAGTGGAAATAAAAGCCGAAAGAAGCATAGACAAAGTGGCTCAAACCAATATGGGAGTTGAAAAACTGAGTGTGCAGGAGGTTGCAAAAATTCCTGTTATCTTTGGTGAGAAAGATGTTTTGAAGACAATAAGCCTCACACCCGGAGTTAAATCTTCAGGAGAGGGCAGTAGCGGGTTTTATGTTCGTGGTGGTGGCTATGATCAAAACCTTATATTGTTGGATGAGGCAGTAGTCTTTAACGCATCGCACTTAATGGGCTTTTTCTCGGTCTTTAACTCAGATGCTTTGAAAGATGTAATACTTTATAAAGGCACTCAGCCTGCTGAATATGGCGGACGGCTGTCAAGTGTGCTTGATGTAAAGATGCAGGAAGGCAGCAGCACAGAATATAAGGTTGATGGCGGCATCGGTTTGATTGCTTCACGGCTCAAAGTGGAAGGTCCGATTGTTAAGGACAAAGGTTCGTTTGTTGTTTCGGGCAGGAGGACTTACGCAGATTTGTTTCTCTTCCTTGCACCTGATGAAATGGCAAAAGATGCGAGCCTTTACTTCTACGACCTGAACCTTAAAGGAAACTACCGCATCAATGACCGACATCATCTTTACATTAGCGGCTACCTTGGTAGGGATGTGCTGGGCTTACAGGATAAATTTGGCATTGATTGGGGTAATATGACGGGTACTTTACGCTGGAATTGGGCTGTTTCAAACAAGCTATTTTCCAATACTTCTTTTATTGCCAGTGATTACAACTATAAAATAAAGGTTGATTATGAAGACAACCTCATTGATATTCTTTCACGGATAAACAACTACACTCTCAAACAGGATTTCACATTCTACAGCTCCTCTTCACACACACTGAAGTTTGGCTTCAATGCTGCATACTACAGGATTCTTCCCGGTTCTATCACTGCCTCTGGTGCGTTTATCAACAGGGATGTTCAAATGCCGAATAAGTTTGCTGCCGATATTGCTGCATACATTTCGCACTCATGGAAGGTTAATGAACATATCAGTCTTGAATATGGTTTAAGGGGTACGGACTTCTTTTCTACCACCTCAGACTTTGCCTACTTCACGCTTGAACCACGACTTTCCGCTAACTGGAAGATGAATGACGACAATTCCATAAAGGCAGCCTACACCCGCAACTCGCAAAACCTTCATCTGCTTTCCAACTCCACTTCCGGCAACCCGACCGACTTATGGATACCAAGCAGCGAGAAGGTTAAACCTGAGATAGCAGACCAGATTTCACTTGGTTACTTCCGCAATATATACAGCAATACTTACGAACTTAGTGCCGAAATCTACTACAAAGACCTCAAAAACCAGATAGATTACAAGGACGGAGCATCATTTAACTTCAACACTCAGGTTGATACGCAGCTTGTCTTTGGAAAAGGTCGCGGCTACGGCGTAGAGTTGTTTTTTAAGAAGAAGGCTGGACGGCTCACCGGTTGGATTGGCTACACTTTTTCACGCATTGAAAAGAAGATAGAGAGCATAAACGAAGGCAACTATTACCCTGCAAAACAGGACAGGACACACGACATAATCCTTGTGGCAATGTACGACATAAACGAGAAACTTAATATGTCTGTCTCGTGGGTTTATTACACCGGCAATGCGGTTACTTTCCCCAGTGGCAAGTATGAAATTGACGGACGCTGGGTTAGTTACTACACCGAACGCAATGCCTATCGTATGCCAAACTATCATCGCCTTGACGTGGGTTTAACGTGGCAGGTTCGCAAAACTAAACGCTATGAGTCGTCATGGAATTTCTCTGTTTATAACGCTTACGGAGCGAAGAACGCCTATACAATCACCTTTGAAACAGATGAAAACGACCCAACCCGTACCCGTGCCATTAAGACGATACTTTTCCGCTGGGTTCCGTCCTTTACTTACAATTTCCGCTTCTAAGCAAGGAGAAACTTATTTGTGTTTTATCAACATAAATAAGTTTTTTTCTAACAATTTTGTCGGTATCAGAAAAATTTTTATCTTTGCACTTTCAATTCATAACAAAAAGAATGATTAAAAACGCTCAAAATACCCCGTCTAAAACAGCAGCAAAAGTTGTTTGCTCCTCAGAAAATCATTTTTCAAGAGGTTTTAGTCATTTTGTCGCAGGTTCGGAAGTTTTCCCCGCAGGTTCGGAAATGTTCCCCGCAGGTTCGGAAATGTTCCCCGCAGGTTCGGAAGTATTCCCCGCAGGTTCGGAAATGTTCCCCGCAGGTTCGGAAATGTTCCCCGCAGGTTCGGAAATGTTCCCCGCAGGTTCGGAAATGTTCCCCGCAGGTTCGGAAATATTTCCCGCAGGTTCGAAAATGTTCCTCGCAGGTTCGGAAATGTTCCCCGCAGGTTCAAATTTTAATAAAAGTAGCAATAAATTAAATTTTACAAGTTATGGGAGGAAAACATCTTTTTCCGCAGGCAAATGCGGAGTTTTTTAACTGGGCGGATAACTTCCGCGAAGGAATTCAAGATACGGCAACATCTGACGCATTGAATTTGCCGTCTCTTGCAGAACAAATTATGACGGCTCACTGGGAAGATTTTGAGCAGTGGCACGAAAAATATGTCGTGCAAAAGGACAAATCAGGAACAACAAAGGCTCAATATTTTTATTATCGGGAGCTGGTTGAAACGGATATTAGAACGATTTATAATCAGTACATTAAGTATAATCCTGCGGCGACTACGGCACTTCGTCAAAAGTTGGGTTTGCGGGCTATTGACGATGTAAAAACGCCGATAGAAATGACAACGGCTGCTCCATACGTTGAAGTTGAAATCCTTGCAAATCACAGAGTTAAACTTGTTATCAAAGCCGATGCAGCACACAGGGCAAAACCGGAAGGTGCGGAAGGTGTTGAAATTCGGGAGTTTGTGGGCGTTAATCCACCTGCGAATGCGGATGAATTTGTTGAGATTTTGAAGGCAACAAAGGCGTTTGTGGAATTGGATTATACGCTTGATGATAAGGGTAAAAACATCTGGTATGTAACACGTTGGTACGGCACACGAGGTCAGCAGGGGCAGTGGTCAGACCCGGTGGAGGCGATAGTGAATTAAATGAGAAATTTTAATGTTTAACTTAATATTTAGAACAAAATGAGAAAGATAATTATTTTACTTGCGATAGCAGCAATTAGTTTCATTTCTTGCGAAAAAGAATCCAATACTGATATGAAAAATAGCACTTTGCAAGATAATTTTTATGTTGCAGGTTATGATGTGTGTAGCGGAGTGCATTTTACTGATTCTACTTCAAAAGCAGGAGGATATGTATTTGTTTCAGAAGATTTGAATGATACTTTATTGTCTTATAATTTCCCTGATACAATCTTTAATTTTCCTGCAGACTGCATGACAACAAATGTATTTGGAATAAATTTCTTTCCGCAACAATATCGTAATATGTTCAAAGTATCAATGACATATACGATTGTGCCAGAAGAAGAACAAACTCATTATCCCTGCATAACATTGTATCCGCAACTATATTTTGGAAATCCAATGGAAGTGCATATTCATAATGTTTCCGCTATAGAATAGTATTAGAAAAACATTACAATAAAAAGTCCGATAATGATTGATATTGTCGGGCTTCTTTTTTTAAGTGTTGTCAAAAGTTCTTAGTTCATTACCTGTTCTATTTCCTCTATTGTTTTTGGAATTGGCTTACCTAAGATACGACATCCGTCTGCTGTAACAAGCACATCATCCTCAATTCTTATGCCTCCAAAGTCTCTATATTTTTCAACTTCGGCATAGTTTATGAAGTCTTCGCATTTTTTCTCTGCTTTCCACTGGTCAATCAATGCAGGAATGAAATAACAGCCCGGCTCATCAGTTATGACAAAGCCTTGCTCCAACTCTCTGCCAAGCCTCAAAGAAGCCAAGCCAAACTGAGAGGAACGCTTATGGTTCTTATCATAACCTACGTAGTTCTCTCCGTAATTCTCCATATCATGAACATCAAGCCCCATCATGTGTCCTAAGCCGTGAGGCATAAACAATCCCATCGCTCCTTGTGCAACAGCGGCGTCTATGTCCCCTTTCATCAGCCCTAAGTTTTTAAGCCCTTCGCCCAAACGCTTCACTGCCGCAAGGTGAATGGTACTATAAGGCACTGATGGCTTTATTAGCGTTGGCACGAGCAACTGAGCGTCAAGTACAGCCTGATAAATGGCTTTCTGTCTCTGGTCAAAGCGTCCTCCGACAGGCACAGACCGAGTTATATCACTACAATAACCCATATCGTTTTCACAACCTGCATCGGAAACTATCATTCTGCCTTTCTTAATCTGAAGGCTATGGTCGTGTCCGTGCAAAATCTCTCCGTGAGTAGTGAGAATGACAGGAAAAGATACCGGACCACCACCAGCAAGAGCTATGCCTTCCATTGTTCCTGCTATCTCGTATTCATAAGTTCCCTCTTTGGCAGCCATCTTCATCATTGTAACGTGCATATTGTACGCCGTAGCTATGGCTTTCTCTATCTCAAAGACCTCTTCCACTGACTTAATGGAACGCTGTTTGATGATAGCCTGCATAAGCTCCACAGAACAATAAGTAGGCACGTAATCCTTTTTGATATGCACTAAGGACGAGACGTAGTTTATGGTTTTGGTACGATAAGGCGTTACATAATGCACCCGCCTTCGGGTATCAATAGCCTCATCTACCATTTTAGCCAAGTCTTTAAGCGACCCGCTATTGCTGACACCTATCTCATTAGCTCTCTCCAGCATAGAGGCAACGGGACCTGTCCAAATAATATCATCTATTGACACATCTTCGCCAAAAAGATACTCTTCTCCACTATCGCAGTCTATGACACCAACCAAGTCCTGCAAATTGTGAGCAAAGAAGTAACGAAAGGTACTATCTTGGCGGAAGGTATAGACATTGTTTGGATAATTAAAAGCGGCGTCAGTGTTTCCCACAATCAGGATTAACCCTCTGCCAACATCTTTTGCTAAACGCTTGCGGCGTTCTACATAAATTTCTTTCTTAAACATCGTTATTTTGTTATTTTATTGTTATCACTCGTTTCATTCTCTTTGGAGAACAATTTCGTTGTTTTCCAACTTGGGAAAAACACACCAAGACGGAAATTCCAAATACTAAATTTTGCAAACAAAGGATTTGACTTCCCGTTCTTGAAATATTGCCTAAAATAAAGCCCGTTAAAAAGCATTGTTCCCTTCTTGGGCTTCACCAATTCGGTTTTTGCTTTCATACACCTTACTTATTAGGTACGTTTTTCAAAATATCCAAAGTATGCCGCCAAAACATATCTACCGTTGCTATCTCCAACCTTTCGTCAGGTGAATGAACGCCTCTCAAAGTAGGTCCATAGCTAATCATATCCATTGACTCGTATTTCTCGCCTATCAACCCGCATTCCAAACCTGCGTGAATAGCTCTTACGACAGGCTTCTTACCGAAAAGACGCTCGTAACTCTGCTCTGCCACCTTCAAAATCTCACTATTAGGGTTAGGTGTCCAGCCCGGATAGCCGTCTCCGTGCCAAACGTCAGCATTAACAAGAGAAAAACAAGCATTTATCCTGTCGCAGGCAGCCTGTTTTGCACTTTCAACCGATGACCGCTGAGAAGTAGTAACGATAATATATTCATCGTCCATCTTCACAGAGGCTAAATTGGTTGAGGTCTCAACAAAGTTTGGTATTTCCCTGCTCATAGCCATTACTCCATGAGGACAAGCATATAGAACATTTAAAAGATTGTCCTGAGTCAAAACATCTATCACAAAGGCAGGTTTTTCGGTCTCCTCAATCACAACTTGCATATCAGGTTCAGTTGAACGAAATTCAAAACGAATATCATCGCCCAAAGCCTTAATGTCTTTCATCAAATCAACGTCTTTTTTATCCGCCACAATCACTGCATAAGCCTCTCTTGCAATAGCATTACGCAGGTTTCCGCCGTCAAAGCACGCCAGCCTTATATCATATTTTCGGTCTATTGTCCAAAGAATTCTATTCAGTACCTTGTTAGCACACGCCAAACCCTTATTGATGTCGTCTCCTGAATGACCTCCCTTCAATCCTTTAACCATTACTTTGTAATAAGCACAACCTTCAGGCACACCATCTTTCTCATACTTCAACGTAGCTACCGTATCCTTGCCTCCTGCACAACCGATGAATATCTCCCCTTCATCTTCCGAATCCAAATTTATAAGAATGCGGCTCTTCAACATATCCTCGCTCAACGCCTCTGCCCCTGACAAACCTGTCTCTTCATCAACGGTGAAAAGGCATTCAATATCGCCGTGTTCAATGTCATCACTGTCCAGAATAGCCAAAGCAGTTGCTACGCCTATGCCGTCATCAGCCCCAAGCGTTGTTCCTTTTGCCCTCAACCAACCATTATCAACATAAGTCTCAATAACATCGCGTTCAAAATCAAAAGCCTTGTCGCTATTCTTTTCACACACCATATCCATATGGCTCTGCAAACAGACCGATGCTTTGTTTTCATATCCCTTCGTGGCATTTTTTCGTATCAGCACGTTACCAATTTGGTCCCTGATAGTCTCCAAACCTTTTTTTTGACCCCAATCATAGAGATATTGAGACATTTTTTCTTCTTTTTTAGAAGGTCTTCCGATAGCGAGAATTTCGCCAAAGAAGCCGAAAATCTTTTGTGGCTGCAAGCCTTTTAACTCTTCATTCATTGCTTTATTGTTTAGTCGTTTTGATAAAATATATTACTTTTTCAGACCCCAAAAGTACTATTTTTTATTCACATAATGACACAAATGTTAAACTATTTTCATCTGTCAAGTTTTTACTTCCTTCCAGCCAAATGATAAAATAATTTATCCAAACGCCACTTTAACTTAACCAAACGCCGTTTTATTTTGCTGAAGTGGCGTTTAAAATCTGGTAGGTATATACCAAAAATTCGGTAGGTATATACCAAACGAAAATTTGGTATATAGCAAATGAGCGTTTGGTATATACCTACCGAAT
>JAISLH010000065.1 GCA_031260565.1 Bacteroidales bacterium | reverse complement strand
GACAAGCAAGGCAACACTACCGAATATAACGAGTACAACGGTGACGGCAAATTGACGAATAAATGGACTGCGACCTACAATAAGCAAGGCTGTCGGACGAAAACAGTTCAGTACGATGAGAATGGAAAATATGCATACCACCTTGAAGCCAAGTTTGACGGCAATAACAACTACATAGAGGCTGTTGCTTACGATGAGAATGGTGAAGTGGCTTATCGTTGGGACTATCAGATAACTTACGACCTCAAAGGAAATAAATCAAAAGAGATAGAGTATCGCAGTGAAGCCAAAGTACCGTATTCAATCACCATAATAAACATAGAATACTACCAATAGGAAGACCAAGTCTTGGTTTTGAAAAAATAAATGGAGGAGATAGAAAATTGTTCTATCTCCTCCATTTATTTTTGTATTGCTTTTAAGAACTATATTTCAAGATGTAGAATGATAGGGAAGTGATCGCTTACGCCGCCTGCGTATCTGAAACGGCGGTATGTGGAATGTGGTATTTCCAAACGCACTCTTGGGTCATTGTTTCTAAGGAATTGGGGCTTGAAGATATGAGTTGTGTCGGCTTGATTAGGATAAAAGATTTTTGATTTGAAGTTGGGTGATACCAAAAACTGATCAAAAGACAATAAGTCCCCACCATAATAGTAGCTTCCAGTCTTTCCTTGATTGCCTTGCATAAGATTGGTGAGGTATTGTTCGTTTTCTGTGTCTGTTATCTCCGTCTGCAAACCTTTTACAACACTCTCGTCCCATGGATTGTCATTCAAATCACCCATAACCAAGAAATTTTCCTCTCCTTCTTGCCTTAGGCTGTCTATATCGTTCTTTATCATTGTAAAAATGTTCTCTCGGAGCTGCTGCTTGATGTTTTGCTCTCGCCGAGAGGGGGCATGAATGACGTAGATGTTGATGTTAAAAGTTTTATTGAGCGTTCCCTTCACATAAAGCACATCACGGGTAGGCTCATCGGTAGATTGGATTTGCGGAGTTATCTGTTTGCTGTGCAGAATTTTGAACTTGCTTTCATTATACAACAAAGCAACATCTATTCCTCTTACATCCTGAGATGGGTAGTGTATATACTTGTATCCACCTTTTCTTAGCGGAGAATCAAAGCATAAAGCGTCTAAAACTTTATTGCCTTCAACTTCGCAAAGCCCAATAATAGCAGGATATTCCCCTTGTCCAGCGGCAATATACGTTTTGGCAAGCATATCACGCTTCTTTTCAAAACGAGCCCACGTCCAATGCTTCCTGCCGTTTATTGTAAATTCATCATCATCCTTTATGCTATCGTTGGTAGGGTAGAAAAAGTTTTCGCAGTTGTGGAAAAGAATAACTTCCTTTTGAGCTAAGACAATATGAGGGAGGACACACAACAGAGTAGCAAGTTGCCTTATCCTGCCGACCTTTGTTTTCTTTTTCGGTTTCATATTATGATAATACATTCAACCGCCCTATTATTGGTCAAATAAGGCGATTGAATAAGTTAAGATATTAAACTAATTACCCTTTATAAAAAGGCATCTTCACAACAAGGGCTTTAAGTAATCTATCTCTTACCTTGATGTAAATGATTGTGTCTTTTTTGCCGAATGAAGTTTGAACATGAGCCGTTCCAATAGCCTTTGAGCAGGACGGAGATTGAGTTCCCGAACATACTTTACCTATTACATTACCCTGTTCATCACAAACCTCATAGCCTTGACGCGGAATGCCCTTGTCAATCATCTCAAAGCCGACAAGTTTCTTCTTTACGCCATTCGCCTTTTGCTCTTCAAAGCGTTTGCGGTCTATAAAGTCATTGCCGTCTTCAAACTTGGTAAGCCAGTTTAAGCCAGCTTCTATTGGTGAAGTCTCATCGTCTATCTCGTGTCCGTACAAACAGAAACCCATTTCCAAGCGTAGGGTATCACGACAACCAAGTCCTGCCGGTTTTATACCAAATTCTTTTCCTGCTTCAAAGACTGCATCCCATATTTTGTCGGCATCTTTTGGCGAGAAGTACAATTCACAGCCGCCTGCTCCCGTATAGCCTGTCGTTGATAAGAGTACATTCTCCACGCCTGCCAAAGTAACAAACTTGAAGGTGTAATACTCCATATCTTCCACCGAAGTAGCGGTCAGTTTCTGCATAACCTTTAAGGCAAGTGGTCCCTGAACGGCAAGTTGTGCATAGTTATCAGACTCATTTGTGAAATCCTTACCAAGCTCCAAGCCCATATCAACGGCAATCTTACTCATCCAGCGCCAATCCTTGTCAATATTAGCTGCATTAGGCACCATAAAGTACTCTTGGTCACTTATGCGATAGACCAACATATCATCAACAATGCCACCATCGCCATTTGGAAGCACAGTATAAAGAACCTTGCCGTCATAAAGAGCATCAATATTGTTGGACGTACAATATTGAACGAAATTATGAGCCTTCTGTCCCTTTGCCCTGAACTCTCCCATGTGTGAAACGTCAAAAACGCCGACTGCATTCCTTACATTGTTGTGTTCAATGACCAATCCCTCATACGAAATAGGCATATTATAGCCAGCAAATTCCGCCATTTTTGCACCAAGTGCAATGTGTTTGTTTGTAAAAGGTGTATCTTTCATTATGTTTTTGTATTAAAATTACGATTTGAGGCTGCAAAAGTACGAAAAAATAGTGAAACAGCCTGTATGTACGCTGGTTTATTGAGTAAATATGCTGCCTTAATTTGATATTTGGCTGAATTATATACACTTTAGCGTTATTTTGATAAGTAAAATTTCATTCTGATTTACCGCAACTTAGCAAGGGCAAAATAAAACGCCGCTTTAATTTTCTAAAGCGGCGTTTCGTGACGCTGAAGTGGCGTTTTAGGAAATTAAAGCGGCGTTTTATTTTGCTCTTGCTTTATTTCATTGCAACGATAAGTTACAACAAGAGTCCAAAATGTTATATTGTTGTTTATTTTTCTTCTTTAATGATATAGAGGTCTTCATTGCTGCGTTTGAACATATACTTCTCGCGTGCGAACTTCTCAATGAAGGCGGTGTCTGTCTGCATTCTGATAGTGTTAATGCTGTCTTGGCGTATTTTTTCTTCAAGTTGCTGCCGTTTTTTCTGCAATTCAGCCAATTCCTTACGATGTTGTGATAAGTCAATCAGGCTATGCGTGCCAAACAAAATGATAACTACAAAAGCTATTGCGGCTAAAAACCAGCGGTTTTTCAAGATTCGTAAGGTTTTTTCTTTATTAAATTTCATCGGATTATCATATTACGTTGTTCAATAAGTCGGTTAATTTCTCTCCATTGGTGAGCCAGTAAGTTTGTAAGCCCACTTGCTTCGCTCCTTCCAAGTGTTGAGGAGAATCATCTATAAATAAGGTGTCAGCAGGGCTTAGATTTGCGTCATCCAAAATGTACAAAAAACTCTTCGGATCAGGCTTTCGCAGATGTATCTCATTGGAAAAATATGCCTTATTGAAGCAACAGGTAAATACATCAAAGCCACACTGCCGTTCAAAGTCTCGTTTAAGGAACTCAATGTGCAATTCGTTGGTGTTACTGAACAGATAAAGATTGTATTTCAACTTCAACAGCCCAAGCAACTCCACATTCTCTTTCGGCAAATCAAGAATCATCGCCATCCAAGCCTCATCTATCTGCTCATCTGTAAGGTTTGTCTTCACCAAGTCCCGTATCCCGTTGCGGAAGTCTGAAATGGTAACCGTACCTTCTTCAAAGCGGTCAATGATTGAGGATTGTGCTGCCTGCGTATAGACGTTTTGGAAATCTTTTATGCCGTAAGAGCGAAACTTATCCACTATTTTGGTGTAATCAACATTAAGAATCACGCCGCCCAAGTCTAAAATCAAATTACTAAATCCCATTTACACCTCCCTGTTATAATGATTAAACCCTCTCGCTTTTAGTTCTATTGTTGTGTTTTGAGGAGTTACCAGATTGCAGCCGCAAGATGAGTCAGTAATATGTCCAATGACGCTGATGTCTTTGTTGGTTTGTATCTTTGAATAGTCGTTTTGGTTGATTGTAAAGAGCAATTCGTAATCCTCTCCGCCGTTTAAAGCACCGGTATCGGGCAAGATATGAAACTCTTCCAGCGTTCTGCTTGCTTCATAATCCACAGGCAGCTTATCCAAATAAAGCTCGCAACCAACATTTGACTGCTTACAGATATGAAGTGTTTCACTTGCCAAGCCATCTGAAATATCTATCATCGCAGTTGGAAGAACGGCATTATCGGATAGCCATTTCACTATATCCTTTTGAGCTTCTGGCTTCAGATGTCGTTCAATAACATATTGATAATCGCTCAAATCCGGTTGTGAATTAGGGTTTGCAAGAAATACTGCCTTCTCCCGTTGCAACACAAGCAAGCCTGCATACGCCGCTCCGAGGTTTCCACTTACGCAAATCAAATCATGCACCTTTGCTCCACTCCTTCGTACCATTGATTCCTTATCACATTGCCCCAAAGCAGTCAAAGACAAAAACATTCCGCTGTTTGATGACGCCATATCACCGCCAACCAAATCTACTCCATAGCGTTGGCAAGCCAAATGAAGCCCTTCGTACAATTCATCCAACGCTTCAACGCAATATCTGTTGCTAACGGCTAAAGAAATCAAGAGTTGAGTGGGCTGACCGTTGCAAGCGTAAATGTCAGAGAAATTAACCGTTGCCGCCTTGTAGCCAAGATGTTTAAGTGGTGTGTAAGCCATATCAAAATGTACGCCTTCCACCAAGCAGTCTGAAGAAACCAGCGTAACCTTTCCGTCATACATTATAGCCGCACAATCATCGCCCACGCCCATAAGCGTAGATATGTTGGTGGTTTGTTGTTGTGATTTGGTAAGTCGCTCAATAACTCCAAATTCTCCAAGTTCTGAAAGTTCCGTTCTTTTATTCATTTCAATAATTTAATTATCCGCAAGCCGCCTTTAATGGTCTGCAAAAGTACAAAATTTATTCAAATTTCTAAATGAAGGAGATAGAAATAGCAACTCCTTCATTCATTTTTCTATCTCCTTCATTTATTTTTCTATCTCCTTCATTTGGAAAAGCCTTTTTTTGATACATTTTGAGCAATAAAAAAAACAGCACTCTGAAGCCTTGATTTATAGCAATAAAATAAAATTTCATATCTTTGCAACCTGATTTTAACCTTATAAAACAAAAGATTATGAATATAAAACGACTTGTTATGGTGATGATGCTTGGTTTGGGCGTAACGTTTGTGGCTCAGGCTCAGGTAAATCGTGAGAATATTAAGTTTAATGCCACACTGACGGCAACGCAAAGCCAATATATGACCTTCCTTTATCAATATATGCCGCTGAGCGACTGGGCTGATTATACGGAAGAGTTTTTTATTCAACAGGTTGAGGCAACTATCCAAGCCAAACAATATTTCAGCTGGGGGAAGTCAATACCTGATGAAATTTTTAAGCATTTCGTTCTGCCTGTAAGAGTCAATAATGAGAACTTGGACACTGCTCGGGTAGTGTTTTTTAAAGAATTACGGGAACGAATCAAAGACCTGACGATGTATGACGCCATAAAAGAGGTAAATCATTGGTGTCATGAGAAAGTAAATTACCGAGCAAGTGATGGCAGAACGTCATCTCCGCTGGCTACAATGAAGACTTCTTGGGGCAGATGTGGAGAAGAGAGTACTTTTACAGTGGCTGCTTTACGTGCTGTGGGGATTCCTGCTCGCCAGTGTTACACTCCTCGCTGGGCTCACACGGATGACAATCACGCTTGGGTGGAAGCGTGGGCTGACGGCAAGTGGTATTACTTTGGAGCTTGCGAACCTGATGCCGAATTGAACAGTGGCTGGTTTGATTCACCGGTTAAGCGGGCTATGATGGTGCATACTACTGTTTTTGGAAAGTATGAGGGAGCTGAACAGAAAAACTATGAGCATAAACTCTACTCTAAAATCAATCTTTTATCCAATTATACTTCTGTTAAGACGTTAAAGGTCATCGTAAAGGACGTTTCAGGCAAGCCGATTGAGAATGCGGAAGTAGATTTCGGTCTTTACAATTACGCAGAGTACTATCCGCTGTCACGAATTAAGACTTCGGCACAGGGAGAGGCTGTTTTGACGACAGGATTGGGTGATTTGATGATTTGTGTTACTGATAACAGCCGCTACAAAGTTCAAAAAATCAATGCAGAAGACACGCTTAGCGTCATAATTCTTGACAATGCCGACACTGCTTCTTTCTTTCGGGAATTTATTTTGACGCCTCCTGTTGAGAAAATAGTCAAAGCGAAGAACGATTCAGTCGTTGCGGCTAATGCTTTGAGGGTTGCTTATGAGGATTCTTTGAGAGAGGCTTATATTCATACGTTTCCGCAATATAGAATGTATTTAAGAAAACAGCCAAACTACGTTATGGATTATCAAGATAGCGTTATAGATAAGTCATGGGGTAATTACGAGACTATCAATCGCTTTTTTGGCACTAATCATGCAAGCAAGTTTTGTGTTAAAACAGGGGTAGATATAACTGAAACAGCGAAAGCTATCCTTGAAAGCATATATGAGAAAGACCTTCGGGACGTTCCTTATGACGTTTTGCAAGACCATGTAACTGCATTTAAGAATTGTAGGCAGCCAAAGAAAGGTTACCCACAAGAAATCATAGACCAGTACATCTTAAACCCACGAATACAACTTGAAAAACTTACTTCGTGGCGTTCTTATCTGCAATCGTATTTTCTTAATCAGGGAGAGAAGTTTGTTAGAGAGCCACAAAAAATTGCCGATTGGATAACCCAATACATCAAACTAAACAATTCCGATAACTATTATGGGCAACAGATTTCACCAATGGGCGTTTTGAAGATAATGGAATGCGACAATGTTTCACGCGATATTCTGTTTGTTGCAATTTGTCGTTCGTTTGGCATTGCTGCTCGCTACGAATGGGCGACCGGAAAGGCACAATATATGTTGCCAAATAAAGATTGGACGTATGCAATCTACGAAAAATCAGACTCAAAGGCTAATCCACAAGAGCAAATGACCAAACTAATCGTAACCTCTTCACCAAACAATGACACAAAACCTGAATACTATTCGCATTTCACTCTATCCAAGCTCATAAATGGACGTTTCCAGACGTTAGATTATGAATATGAGCCGCATTTTGACCATTTCCCTGACACATTATCTCTTTCTAATGGCTACTATCGCCTATTGACGGGACGCAGAGCAGATGATGGCAGCGTGTTTGTAAGAGAGGAATATTTTAATCTAAGAGGTAGCGATACAAGTGTTTGTGTTACTTTGCCGAAAGTGCAGTATGAGCCGAAAGTTCTTGCCAATATTGATATGGAGCAGACAAAAATGAACATCAATTCGCAGTTTCAAACGCTCAAATCACTTTGTGGCGACAAAGGTTTGCTGCTTGCCTTTGTCAATCCAGCCAATGAGCCAACTAAACATTTGATTGCCGATTTTGCTCTCTTGAAACAGGAGTTTGAAGGCTTAAATGTTGGTATTGTTGCCGCAGTTTGTGATGACAAAACGCCACAGCAAACCACCGAAACGATGACTAACAGCCTTCCAAAGCAGACTATATTTACCCAAGATGAACAACAAACATCACTAAACGCCATAACCAAAGCCATAAAATATGATTTTGGCAACAACTTCCCGCTATTGGTTTTCGTCACTCCGCAAGGTGATGTGGTCTTTGTAAGTGAGGGTTACCGCATTGCTTCACCCGACAGCGTTTTGAAAATAATCAGCGGCTTGCAATAACAAAAAGATAAAATACAACGCCACAATAATTTCCTAAAGCGGCGTTTCGTGACGCTGAAACGCCACTTTAGCGTCACGAAACGCCGCTTTAGGAAAATAAGGTAGCGTTTGGTGAAAATGAGGTAGTGTTTCAAGAAAGCGAAGTTGCCGTATGTGGTGATGAAATGAGATTTTGGCGTAGCAAAACTTGCTATGAGTTATTTCGTTCTCTCATTGAGGCAGATACAATATTGTTTTCCGCCATATAAGACGACCGAACCAAGGGACCAGACGCTATATTGTCAAAGCCTAACGCTAAACCAAGCTGCTCATATTTTGAAAACTGCTCAGGAGTAATGTATTGAGTAACAGGGATGTTTGCTTTGGTGGGCTGAAGGTACTGCCCGATGGTGAAAAGCCTTACATTTACATTTCGGACACCCTGCATCAGAGTCACAACTTCCTCTTCCGTCTCGCCCAAACCAACCATTATTCCCGTCTTTGTTACAAACCCCGCCTTAGAAGCAAGTCTCAGAACATCAAGGCTTACATCGTACTTGGCACGTGAGCGGATTGTGTTGGAAAGTCTTTGGATTGTCTCCATATTATGAGAAAATATATCGGGCTTTGCTTCAAAAACGATGCCCAAAAGGTCTTTGCGAGCGTCAAAATCAGGTGTTAAGACCTCTATTATAGTGGAAGGATTTTCTGAACGTATGGCTTTGATTGTTGAAGCCCAATGATGAGCCCCTTTATCCACCAAATCGTCCCTATCAACAGAGGTTATAACGCAGTGTTTCAAGTTCATAATCTTCACAGAATGGGCAATTCTTGCAGGTTCTTCAGCGTCTAACGGCATTGGTTTGCCGCTCTGTGTGGCACAAAACTTACAGGAGCGAGTGCAAATCTCTCCTCCAATCATAAAAGTCGCTGTTCCCCTTGACCAGCAGTCGTTTATGTTAGGACATTTGCCACTACTGCATATTGTATGCAGCTGATTTAGTTCTACTATTTGCTTGATTTGTGAATATTTTTCGTTGGTTTGCAGTTTTATTTTGAGCCACGAAGGCTTTTCAATCTTGCCCATAAGTCGTTAATTCTTTATTTTGAGGCTGCAAAGGTACGAAAAATATATTTTTACTCTGTATTTTAGTGGTTTCTGATAAAGATTTAATGTAATTTATCTAATCTAAAATAAAAAATAGGAACTTATTAGGTGCAAAGAACAAAATGAAACCGAGAGAAAAGCTTGACGAAGATTGACTTTGTCGGGCTTTGTTTAATGTTGTGTTAGATATTAACTTTTGGCTATAGCTTATTGTCTTGTTCTAACTTTTTGTAAGTCTTTTCGGCAGCTAATTGGTCTGCGGCTTTTATGGAAAAATCAACGGCACTTTGCTGAGGCTCGCCTTCTATCAACACCTGCACTTTGTATTGCTTGCGAGCGTTAATTTGTATTGTTTCAACGACCTCAAATGATACTTTCTTTTTGTTTTTCTGTCCCCAATCTATGATTTTGCTTTTGTAGTTCCAGTCGGTCGTTTCAAGGTTGTCTATGTCCAAGTGAATGTTTAGTATCTTGTCGGTGATGATTTTGTAGGTTTTGTCATAACCAAAGTCCAAGTATAAAGCACCTACCAATGCCTCAAAAGCATCTCCGTCCATAGAGATAAACTTCCCGTTACTGTCTTTGCTGTATTCAATCAACTTACTTAATCCTATCTTTATGGCTAATTTGTTAAGACTAACACGACTGACGATTTTAGAACGCATTTCTGTCATAAAGCCCTCCCCCTGATAAGGATATTTCTTAAAAAGATAATGCCCGACAATCGTATTCAAAACCGTGTCACCTAAATACTCCAGCCGTTCGTTGTTTATTTTGTTTCCCTTGCCGTCCTTATGAGAAGAAGAGCGGTGGATAAGCGATTGCTTATAAAGAAATATGTTCTTGGGTTTGCATCCAAGAACATATCGTAAAAACATCAGCAATTCTTTATTCTCTTTTGTTGTATTAAAGAATTTCATTGTTAGAGTCTAATTACTCAAAGGCTATTTGATAAACTTCTTTATAGCAAGGCAAGCGTTATGCCCACCAAAGCCAAAAGTGTTGGTCAAGGCTGCCGAGACTTCTCTTTGTTGAGCCTTGTTGAAAGTAAAGTTTAAGTCTGGTATTTCAGGGTCATCTGTAAAGTGATTGATAGTTGGCGGCACTATAGAGTTGTTTATGGCAAGTATTGTTGCGATTGACTCTATTGCTCCTGCTGCTCCCAACAAATGTCCTGTCATTGACTTCGTGGAATTGATATTTATATCTTTTGCCTTCTCACCAAATAAAGATACTATCGCCTTTGGCTCGGAAATATCACCGATAGGCGTTGATGTACCATGAGTATTGATGTGTTGAATATCGTTTGTTGTAAGTCCAGCTTCTTCCAACGCCAACTTCATAGCCATTAGGGCACCTCTTCCTTCCGGATGGGAGGCTGTCATGTGATAAGCATCAGCTGTAAGACCACTACCACCTACTTCTGCATAAATTTTAGCCCCGCGTGCCAAAGCATGGTCAAGTGATTCCAATATCAAAGCACCTGCTCCTTCCCCAAGCACAAAGCCATCTCTGTCTTTGTCAAATGGTCTTGACGCTGTCTTTGGGTCATCATTCCTTTGAGATATTGCATGCATAGAACTAAAACCACCCATTCCAGAATGCGAAACAGCAGCCTCAGAACCACCACAAATTATCATATTAGCCTTTCCCGTTTTGATATACATAAAGGCGTCAGCAATAGCATGAGCCGATGAAGCACAAGCCGAAACGGTCGCAAAATTTATTCCCCTCAAATCATATTTGATAGAGATATGACCGGCACAAATATCGGCAATCATCTTTGGAATAAAGAAAGGACTAAATTTAAGAGAGCCATCGCCTCTTGCAAAATTTACAACCTCTTCTTCAAAAGTCGTGATACCTCCTATTCCCGATGCCCAAATGACACCTATCCTATCTTTATCTAAGGTTTCAAAATCAAGGTTAGCATCAGCAACTGCTTGGTCTGCCGCAACAATACCAAACTGTGCAAATCTATCATATTTCCTTGCTTCTTTGCGGTCAAAAAAATCATTACAATCAAAACCTTTCACCTCACAAGCAAACTTTGTCTTAGCCTGTGAAGCATCAAAAAGGGTTATAAAATCAGAACCACTTACTCCATTGATCAACCCCTGCCAATAATCATGGACAGTGTTGCCTATTGGAGTAAGTGCCCCCAATCCTGTAACGACAACGCGTTTCATTTCCATGACGAAATGAATTTATTTTGTTGCGTTTTCGATGTAGTCAATAGCAGCACCAACTGTTGCTATTTTTTCAGCTTGATCGTCTGGAATTTGTAGGTTAAATTCCTTTTCTAATTCCATAATCAATTCTACTGTATCCAAAGAGTCTGCTCCCAAATCACTTGTGAAGTTTGCTTCACGGGTTACTTGACTTTCTTCCACACCCAGCTTATCTACTACGATAGCTACTACTTTTGTTGCAATTTCAGACATAATTTTAAAAGTTTTTTTTGATTAAACCAATTTGCAAAGTAACACAAAATTTTTGATATGAGCAAGCAAAAAGGTATTAAAGTTTCTTTTTACAAATTTAGAATTGTGATTTATAAGTGATTATCCTTACTAAAATTTCACTCTTAAAAGGTCTTTCTCGCTCATTTTGCCGCTTTCTTAACCTTAAATTTTGGAGAAAAAGCCCATTTTTTCATATCACAAAACTTTCCGCTTGACACCTTTTTTGTAAGATTTGCTTCATTGTAATTGTTGTTGCCAATGCCAAGCCGATAGCGTCATCTGGTCAAGCGATAATTCCGCCTTCCAGCCGAGTTCTTTTTCTGCCAATGTTGTATCCGCCCATATTTGCACCACATCCCCCTCACGGCGTTTGCCGAAACAATAGTTGAGTTTAACCCCTGACACCTTCTCAAAGCTCCTTATAATATCTAAGACCGAAAAACCATTGCCTGTGCCAATGTTAAAGTATTCTAAGTTACTCTTATTGCGGTTTTCAAAGCACCTGTCCATTGCCACAACGTGAGCTTTTGCCAAATCAACAACGTGGATATAGTCCCTTATGCAAGTACCGTCAGGTGTTGGATAATCATTGCCAAAGACCGTGAGTTGCTGCCTAAGACCTGCTGCCGTCTGTGTAATATATGGTATAAGATTATTGGGTATGCCGTTGGGCAATTCACCAATCAAAGCCGTATGATGAGCCCCGATAGGATTAAAATACCTTAACGCTATAGCCTTTATGTCTCCGCTTTTAGTAACAAAATGTAATATCTCTTCCACCATTTGCTTCGTGTTACCATAAGGGGAAGTGGCTGGCATAGTGGGACAATCTTCATTGATAGGATTATGTTTCGGTTCGCCATAAACGGTGCAAGACGAAGACTGAACGAAGTATTGTATCCCCATTCTCTTCATATTAGCCAGCATATTCAAGGCTATTTGCAGGTTGTTTTGATAATATTCTATCGGTTTCTCACAACTTTCTCCCACAGCCTTATAAGCGGCAAAGTTAATAATGCCATCAATGTGATGGGTGTCAAAAATAGCCGCTGCTTCTTGCTCTTTGCTCAAATCAGCCTTAATAAAAACAGGTCTAATACCCGTAATCTTTTCTATTCTATCCACAACATCGGCAGAAGAGTTAGCCAAATTGTCAGCAATTATCACTTCATAGCCTTTGGATTGAAGTTCTACTACGGTATGACTACCTATATAACCCGTACCTCCTGTTACTAAAATTGTCTTCATTATCTTTAATTAACTGAAAAATTCTTTTATCACACCTATAATATAGTCCTGCTGCGTTGTAAGTTCGGTGTGCATAGGCAGCGACAATACCTCATCGGCAAGGGCATCACTGACCGTCATAGCGTCTCCCACGTGAGCTGAAAAGCTAAAAACTTTCTGTTTATGCAAAGGAACAGGGTAGTAAATCATAGCAGGAATTTGTCTATCGCTCAAAAACGCTCTCAGTTCGTTTCGTTTGCCGTTGCTGATTTTCAATGTATATTGATGAAAGACGTGAGTAGTAAATTCACTTAAAGCAGGTGTAACAACACCATTAACGTTCGCCAAAGCCTCATTATAATACATAGCCGCATTGAAGCGAGAGGAGCAATAGTTGTCAAGATATTTCAGCTTAACATCAAGCACTGCCGCCTGTAAAGTGTCCAAACGGGAATTGACTCCAAGCATATCGTGATAATATCGTTCCTTCATACCATGATTGGCAATCGTTCTAATCTTCTCCGCCAGTTTATCGTCATTGGTAAATATAGCACCGCCGTCACCAAAGCAGCCAAGGTTTTTGGAAGGAAAAAAAGAAGTGCAACCAATATCCCCTATCGTACCGAGTTTTTTGCGTTGCCCGTCCCTGAAACAATAATCCGCTCCAATAGCTTGGGCATTGTCTTCAACCACATAAAGATTATATTCTTTTGCTATCTTATTTATTTCCTCCATTTCAGCACCCTGTCCGAATAAATGAACAGGAATTATTGCCTTTGTTTTGGGAGAAATTGCCTTCTTAATGCTTGACGGGTTAATATTGAACGTTTCATAATTCACATCTGCAAAAACAGGCGTCAAGCCCAGCAGAGCAACAACTTCAGCCGAAGCAATAAATGTGAAATCAGGCACAATGACCTCATCACCGAGCTTTAGGTCAAGGCTCATCAAAGCAATCTGCAAGGCGTCCGTGCCATTGCCAACACTGATGACGTGCTTCACATCAAGAAACCGAGCCATATTTGCCTCAAATTCCTTAACCTTTGTCCCCTTGACAAAAGCCGTAGAATCAATCACTTCTTGTATCGCCGTGTCTATTTCATTCTTAATTTTGTTGTATTGGTTAGCCAAATCAACCATTTGTATGTTGTCCATATAGTATAGAATTTAGGGCTGCAAAGGTACGATTTTCTTTTCAATTACTTACCAACAACACAACATTATGCCAAAAAATCATTAAAAAAATGAGAAATAATTATATTTTAATTAAGTAATGTTTATGTAAAACGCTCATAAAGGTCTGCTATTTCTTATATAATTTTTGCCAAATGAATGAAAAAAATGACCAAACAAGACTTTATATCAATAAAACACAGCTTCATTTTCCTAAAGCGGCGTTTTAATTTCTTGAAACGCCACTTTAGCGTCACGAAACGCCGCTTTAGAAAATTAAAACGCCGTTTTATTTTGCTAAAATAAAGGTATGAAAAATTCTTTGTAAAAATTAATGTTAGGAATAAGTGCTACACTCGTGCTAAATAGTAGAGTGATTTGTTAAAAAAGCAAAAAGTCCGATGATTGGTGCTGTCGGGCTTCTTGCTTAAAACTTTATGACTTGCGGCTCTGAGGAGAAAGAAAAAATAGTTGCTGTAACGTTTGTCAGATAAAGCACCATTGTGTTGTCATCGGTCGCCGAGTACATAGATTGCAGGCTCGGATAGGCGTCAAGCATACTTTGCTTTGCTTCAATGTTGTCGTCCTCAATCATTGTTGCCTCTACCCTTATCCATTTGTCGCCAAGCATAGCACAAATCTCTACTTTTGGATTAGCAATCATCTGTTTGGCTACGTTTTTCTTCCTACCTGTCTGGATATACAACCTTTCTTCAAAGATATTCACCGTTCCAAAAGGACGAACTCTTGGTTGGTCACCGTCATTGGTGGCAAGGTAATATGTACCACTTTGTTTTAGAAAATCATAAACTTGCTCCATTGCCATATTTTCTGTGTTTTTGACATTATTGTTGCTTTGTCCAAAAACGTTTAAGGACAAAAGAATAATAGTGATTGATGAGATTATTTTCTTCATAAAAGTTTGCATTTTTGGGTGCAAAGATAATAAAATTTCAATGAAAACTTTGGTATGTGAAAAAAAAGTAGTACTTTTGCCCGTTCGTTTTAAGGGGTTTGGTTCTCTCTAAATGTGTTTGTACATACTTAAAATGTAGAAATAACAAGAAGTAACAGAAAAATATAAGAAAAGAAACAGAAAGATAAATAGTGAATAAAATATATTGTATAACTAAATTAGGAGGAAATAAATTATAGCAACAACACCATTAAGGGGTCGGAGACTGCCACAGAAAAAGGAAGAGCAGCACAAAATCAATGAGAAAATTGATTCTCCCGTAGTTAGAGTTGTTGGGGAAAACGTGCATCCTGACATATATAAGACAAGAGACGCCTTGAGAATGGCTGGCGACCTTGGACTTGATTTGGTGGAAATATCACCGGCGGCTAACCCGCCTGTCTGTAAAATCATAGACTATCAAAAGTTTTTATATGACCAAAAGAAAAGACAGAAGGAGATAAAGGCAAAAACCGCTAAGATTGTCGTAAAGGAAATAAGGCTTGGACCTCAAACAGACGAACACGACTTTAATTTCAAATTAAAGCACGCTATAAAATTCCTACAAGAAGGAAACAAAGTAAAGATAGACATCTTCTTTAGAGGACGCACAATATTATATAAGGAGCAGGGTGAGACTAAATTGTTGCAGTTTGCAGAAGCATTGTTTGAATATGGCAAACCTGAAATGATGCCAAAGTTAGAGGGCAAGCGAATGATGATGATTATAGCTCCAAAGAAGTAAAGTAAAACGATAAATAAACATAATAAATAGATATTGAGATGCCAAAAATGAAAACTAAATCCGCTGCTAAAAAGCGGTTTTCAATCACAGGTTCAGGTAGAATCAAACGTAAGCATGCTTTTCATAGCCATATCCTTACAAAAAAATCAAACAAAAGGAAAAGGATATTAGCTTCAACAACATTGTTGAGCAAAGCAGATGAAAAGGCTATTAGAGGAATGATTAATTGTTAATCTAAAAGATTTTACAAGAACAAAGGAGTTATTAACCATTGTATTTAGCATAAAGATTCCATATAATTAAGGAACGCTAATACGAAAAAAAGATTAAAAATTTATGCCAAGATCAGTAAATGCAGTTGCGTCAAGAGAACGCAGAAGAAAAATCCTCAAAAGAACCAAAGGTTATTGGGGTAGAGGTAAGAATGTTTGGACTGTTGCCAAAAACAAATGGGAAAAAGGACAACAATACGCTTACCGTGACAGAAAAGTAAAGAAAAGAGAGTTCCGCTCATTGTGGATAAATCGTATCAACGCTGCTTGTCGTTTGAACGATATATCTTATTCGGTGTTTATGGGACTGCTTCACAAGAACAACATTGAATTAAACAGGAAGGTGTTAGCCGATTTGGCTCTAAACCACCCGGAAGCGTTTAAGGCAGTAGTCAATCAAGTTAAGAAATAAGGGTGATTAATTATTAAAAAGATTTAACTATGAGTAAGACAGAATTAATGAAATATGTTGAGAGTCTTGAAGAGCGTAGGGACTTCCCCGCTTTTAAGGCTGGTGATACAGTTACCGTATCATACAAAATCAAAGAAGGTAATAAGGAGCGTTTGCAGCAGTTTCAAGGTGTTGTTCTCCAACGTGTAGGAAGCAGCACAACTGAAACTTTCACCGTTAGAAAAATTTCTAATGGCATTGGTGTTGAAAGAATTTTCCCTTTTGCTTCGCCCTTCATTGAAAGTATTACCGTAAATAAACGAGGTATTGTACGCAGAGCAAGAATTTTCTATCTGAGAAATCTGACAGGAAAGAAGGCTCGTATCAAAGAAAAAAGAGTTTAAAAATATTTGTTTTTATTGTGTTAGATAGGCAACAATGAGGATATAATCCGAATGTTGCCTTCTTTTTTTATTTTTTTTAATACGACAAAACACGTTGTAAATAAATACTTTGTGTTAAAATAGAGAGATAAAGATTGAAAGAACAAATAAAAAATTGCTTACAATTCAGAAAAAATGCTTACATTTGCAAGCGGAAAACTTTAATTAGAAATTATAAATAGTAATAACTTAAAATTTTATTGAAATGAAAAAAACATTATTAACGTTAGCTCTTATGCTTGGTGCTGTTGCTGTTATGGCTCAGACAAACGTAAATAGGGCTACAAAGAATGAAATGAAAGCAGTATCGTTGGATAATGCTATCACACACGTACAAAAGGCTACGCCAGCGGCTAAAGACCTTACTTACATTTGGCAATGCGATTTTAGCAACCAAAGTGATTTTACATTTGTAAATGCAGCAGGACATAGCATACCTGCTGGAAGAAAGTTTATGTATTGGGCTGATACAACTGACAGGGCTGGATTTCTTGCCTCATTGATGTTTAGCGACACTCAACCATACTTTGGAGAAACTTTTACCTTTCAACGTTACTTAGTTGAAAACGGAGGTTTCCAAACAGTTAATAATGGTTTTGTTGGTGTTAATCCTATCACAGATTGGGCGTCAATTAGAACCTATGTTTGGAACACTACTGTCGCATTTACACAACCTGTTGTAACAACAGGCGTGGGAGTACTTGACGTATATTTTAGCCAATGGGGAAGAAGATTCAACTATGAACATTATTACATTGATTGGAGCTTAGACGCTAACTTTACAGACTATGATTCTATGGAATTCAATGTAAGAGGTGTTGAAATTAACTCTAATGATTGGATTGGTGGAGTAAAAAAATTAACCCTACCTGTTTCTGACGAAATTTACAGAGGAGGAAACTTAACACATGAAGGTATTGCTACTGTTGGACAACCTCAGCTTTATATCCGTTTCAGATATGCAGCTCCTGCTCTTACATCTCAACAGCCTCATAGCTATTTCTGGTTTATTGACGATGTTAATATAGCCGATGGTGGTGCAGGAAGCCGTATAGATTTAGTAGATAGAGAATATTGGTATGGTGGAGCTCATCACTTTATTCCACAAGGAATGGAAACTGATCCTGCAATGTACAGAATAGTTGTAGAAAATTCGGGAGCAATAGCAATATCTAATGCAACTTTGAAGACCAAAGTATATGCTGTTGATGCATCTGACCCTAATAACTACACCTATACTTATACAGGAATTATAAATGAATCAGACCCTGCAACCTTATCAACAGCAAGATTTGAAGATACTGTATTGGACAACGGTACAATTAGCGAAATTACTTTGGTAAGAACAAATATTATTGTTGCTGAAAATGCTGCCCTTTCTGATGGCAACCTTGCTGCTGGATTATACGCTGCAATAAGCACTTTTGGAAATGCTACTGATGAAATCGTTCTCAACGATACAACTTTCTTTGAAGTAGTGGCACCGGTAACAAACATCTTTGAAGACGGAGTACAACGCTACGATTGGAGAAAAGCACACGACCTTATTTGGCAAGGACAACCTGCTTGGGTATATGGATTTATAACCAGCAATGGTGTTCGTTACTTATCAGGTCCTGATGGAGACGGTTGGGATTTACAAAACTATAGCATTTGTACTCGTTATGCAATAGGTGATGGTAACAATTGGTATGCAAATGGTTTATCTCTTGTTCCTGCTCCTGATTCTTGTGAAGCTGGTGCGAGAATATCTGTTTCATTGAAATATTGGGATGAAGACGCTGTTGATAACGATCATTTGATAACAGTAGTTATGAATGGTAGCAATCCTGTTGAATCAGAACTTTATACCATAAGCGACTCTGAATTAAACAATGGTATTACATATACTAGTAATTCCACACAAGATTTCAAAACTATTTATGTGCCGTTCAAAGTTAGCGGTCAATTAACTCCTGGTTTAGATTACTATGCTTGCTACAGATTGACCAACAATGCAAGATTTGCAGTAGCATCTGACAACGATTTCAGCAACTATCATAACTTTGGACCTGGCGGACACTCTTACAATACTATTGTTACATCTACTCTTGCAAGCAACTCTTATGCTTGGGGTAACTTCTATTGGGGATCTTATGCTGACAAATTAACTCCTATGATTGGTTTGGTAGTTTCTCACAACTCAGCTAACAATCTTAGCAACGTAGAAAACATATTTGGTTCTATGAATATCTATCCAAACCCTGCTCAAAATGCAGCAACTTTAAGCTACACTTTGAAGAATGCAGGTGAGGTTAGTATCGTTGTTACTGACATCATGGGAAGAGAAGTTTTGAATCTTAACGAAGGTAAGAAAGCAGCAGGTGTTAG
The DNA here is from genome assembly GCA_031260565.1 of Bacteroidales bacterium. Taxonomy (GTDB): domain Bacteria; phylum Bacteroidota; class Bacteroidia; order Bacteroidales; family P3; genus JAISGN01. The sequence goes on along the minus strand of JAISLH010000065.1, from coordinate 23,089 downwards.
TTACGAAGCTAACATCAACACAGCAAGCCTTTCTAACGGAACATATTTCTATACAGTTTCTGTTAATGGAGCAAAACAAACTAACAAATTAGTTATAAATAAATAAGAATATTTATAACCGATAAATTTCACACAGCGAGCCTGCTATTTTGCAGGCTCGCTTTTTTATTGCTTGATTCTATTGTGATAGAATCAAGTTTTAATTTTCTAAAGCTTGACTTCAGTAAATTAAAGTGGTGATTGGCAAAATTTATGGTTACAATAGCGACTTTTGATGAATATTATACGCAAAAAAAACTACGCAATATCCGCAAATCTCTCCTTTTCCCTGTCAAATTGTGAGAGAACGAAGTCTTTGGTTATCGTTATGGTTTGAGAAGTTGAGCTATCAGGCAGGTCAAACATTATTTCCGTCATCACGCTCTCTATTATACCTCGCAGACCTCTCGCTCCGAGCTTATACTGAATGGCAATATCAACAAAAGTGTTCAGAGCCTCATCATCAAACTGCAAATCAATGCCGTCAATCTCCAAAAGTTTTTTGTATTGCTTTATTACCGAGTTCTTAGGCTCAGTAAGGATAGCTCTCAACGCCTCTTTACTCAGCTCATCTAAATTAGTCAGCACAGGAAAACGACCTATCAATTCGGGTATCAAGCCAAAAGTCTTCAAATCTTGCGGTTTTATGTACTGCAAAACATTGTCCCTGTTGATGTTCTCGCGTTGTTCGGAAGCGGAAAAGCCGATGGCATTTGCCTTGAGACGGTTGGCTATGATACGTTCAATACCGTTGAAAGCCCCACCTGATATGAAGAGAATGTTACGAGTATCTATCTGAATAAATTTTTGGTCGGGGTGCTTCCGACCTCCTTGTGGCGGCACATTGACAACAGTCCCTTCAAGCAATTTAAGCAACGCCTGCTGCACACCTTCCCCACTCACATCACGAGTAATGGACGGATTGTCGCCCTTGCGTGCTATTTTGTCGATTTCATCAATGAAAACAATGCCCCTTTGAGCCGCTTCAACATTATAATCAGCTGATTGCAGCAACCTTGTCAATATTGTCTCCACATCCTCCCCCACGTAACCGGCTTCTGTCAAAACCGTAGCGTCAGCAATACAGAACGGCACGTTAAGCATTTTGGCTATCGTCCTCGCTAACAAAGTCTTTCCTGTTCCAGTCTGTCCTACTATTATGATGTTGGATTTGTCTATCTCTACTTCATTTTCGTCTTTGGAAGCGGAGGCATAATATTTCAGACGTTTATAATGATTATAGACAGCCACCGATAAGACCTTTTTTGCCTCCTGTTGTCCTATTACGTATTGGTCTAAATATTGCTTTATCTTCTTTGGCGTCCCTATTTCCAACGAATTGACGTCATTTATTTTCTCTTTACGTTCTTCTTCTTCAATTATCTGAGTTATCCGCTTGCAACAATCAACGCAGATAGCACCTCCGAAGCCCTTTATTACAAATCCTGCCTCTTTTTCCGAACGTCCGCAAAACGAACAAGCCTTTTTATTATCAGTATCTTTCATTCTAAGTTTTATCTATTTGTCTTCCAAACAAGTCTGCAAAGGTACAAAAAAATGTTGTTATGCCACAATTTCCCCAAACGCCGCTTTAACTTATCCGAACGCCATTCTATTTTCTCAAAACGCCACTTTAAATTCGGTAGGTATATACCTATTGCTCGTTTGGTATATACCCAATTTCCGTTTGGTATATACCTACCGAATTTTTGGTATATACCTACCGAAAATGCAACGCCGCTTTGTTGAAATAAAACGGCGTTTGGGTGAGTTGTTATGGCGTTTGGACAAACTATTGGGTGTTTATGGTGTGAGAGAATGAAGATGTGGCATATTTTTGCTACTTTTGCAAAATCAAATAGTGTAAGAATATGCCACATTGTAACAAACAAATGATTTCATTCTTTCTGCAATCCCTTTGGGTTGCCGACTGGGTTATTGAAGTTGGGGAAGAGTTGGCAGGGGAAGCGTTGAAAGTAGTAAAAAAAACAGATAATTAATTGATATGCAGAAATTGGTAATAAATAATTATAACAATGCTGTTACAAGTATTAAACCTACTGATAGCAGGTTGCATTTTGGACATTGGATAGGCAATATTTCCTCTTTGATAAAATATCAAGAAGAAAAATGTTGTTTTTTTATTTTTGCCGACTTACAAATGCAGAATATGATTTCTGATACAATATCAGATACAAGTATTAAAAATAATATGATTAGTATGATGAGGCAAATGATTAATTTAGGAGTTAATCCCAAAAAAGTTACATTTGCAATAGAAAGTGTTATAAAAAAAGAACAATTATCTAATGTCATTATTTTATCTGATTATTTTACAAATACAAGAATTAATAGACTTCCATTATTTAAACAACAATCTTCTCCCTGTAAATTGTCTATGTATGTTTTTCCAATATTACAGGCATTAGATTTCTTAATTACACAGTCAGACATTGCATTTTCAAATAAAGACAATAAGCCGTTTATTGAATTAATAAATGAAATATTTAAAACAATAAATCGTTCAAAGAAATATAATTTTCCACACATAAATTTGATTACTGGAGTTGTGGATTTTTTACACGGCTTTGATGGTAATAAAATGAGCAAGTCGCACAATAATTGTATTTATCTTGATGATACTTATGATGATATTAGGAGTAAGGTAAATAAGATGTACACAGATGCGAATAGAATACACGGTAATGAACGGGAAAATATTAAGGATACTAATATTGTTTTCAAATGTTTAAGGGCTTTTTGCCAACCAGAAGATTACAATAGTATATCACAACAATATGAAAATGGAGAAATGACCGATACTTATGTTAAATCTTATTTATCAGATTTGATATATCAAATAGCACAGAAATCACAAAGTAACTCAACTCATTTTACAGATAACGAGTTATGGGATATATTACTTAATGGCTCTAATCGTATAAAAGCAAATAATAAATTAGTTGTATAGATTTAATATAATATTTTTAAATTATGGATAATAAAATAGTAATCGTTAATGCAAAGATTTTTTCGGAAGAAATTATCATTAAAAATGGATATATCGTCGTAAGTAACGGTATAATTGAGAAAATTTCAGATGGCGAATGCCCTTTGGATATTAACAATAAAATTGATGCAAAAGGGAAAATCATAATTCCCGGTTTTATTGATGTGCAAGTAAATGGCGCAGGTGGTTTCCTTGTAACAGATAAAGACGAATCACAAATAAAGCACATTTCCAAAGTATTAGCCTTAAATGGAACTACAGCTTATTTAGCCGCAACTTCCCCTTGTGAAGATGCGGAACATATTGCCTATTTAAGTTTCATTGGAGAACAAATGAAAAAGCAATCAAATGGTGCGCGAATACTCGGCGTTCATATGGAAGGACCTTTTTTGAATCCTAAAAAATCTGGAACAAATGACCCTAATTTTGTTTCTTTGCCCGATTTGGAAAAATTCAAAACTTTTTGTACTCCACAAGGGGGATTGAAATTAATGACAATTTCCCCTGAACTTGGTGATTTTTCAGATATTATTGCTTTTGCAAAATCCAAAAATGTAGTTCTATCAATGGGACACACCACTGCTTCGTATGATGTTGCAACACACGCTATTAATCAAGGTTGCAGATTGGGAACGCATTTATTTAATACTATGAATGGAATTGTAAATCGCGACCCGGGTGTAGTTATAGCAATTGCTGATTCTGATGTAGCCAAAGGCACTATTATTTGTGATGGACAACACGTGCACCCACGTAACTTAAATTTATTATTTAATATATGTGGCTCTAAAAAATTGATATTGATTACAGATTCAGCCCCGTCAGCAGGTACAAATCTAACAGAATGGTTTTATGGAGAGGATAAAATATATGTAAAAGGGTATAGTTGTTATACTGAAGACGGAAATCTTATGGGGTCTTCTCTTACTTTAAATAAAGCCGCAATGTTTGCAAAAAAGTATATGAATTGCTCAACAGAAGATGTTATTGCAATGGGTGCAACAAATCCTGCAAAATTATTAGGAATTGAAAAATCAAAAGGAAGTATCAAAGTTGGTAAAGATGCTGATTTAGTAATATTGAAAGATGATATTGATTTTGATGTAGAAATAGTAATGGTTGAAGGAAAATGTATCACAATTTAACAATTTATATCTTATGTTTTATAGAATTGCAATAGTTCAGAATGAAAAGGAACTTATTCAGTATGACTGTGCTGATTGGCACAAATATTTAGATGGCGAGCCATTGTTCGTATATTATAAATGTCAATTCTTTAATGAACACAATATTGAGGATTTGTTTAACGATTTATCTGAAAATATAGATAAATTTGATGCTGTATTTTTTGCGACCAATAGTTTAAATTCTCAAATAATATACGATGCTTGTATTTTAGATAAGAATAAAAACCTTATTGAAAATTTTATTAGTAAAAATCACGGATTATATGTTGGATATTCAAGCAGAATAAAAGAAAGAAATTTTTTGCCTAAAAATTATTTGGTAAAGCAAGAAGAAAGACCACTTCGTGACAAAAAAACAATAATAAAACCCAAACAAGAAGACGCAAAAGATGGCAATTTACACTTTGAAAATCATCCTGCTACTAATGCGCATTTTCCAATAGATAAAGATAAGTATGTAATTGCAGCAAATAAACCCCAGACTGTTGAAGGTCTGTATTTTGATTATCTACTATATGAAGATAATTCGCTGCAAACATTAGACCCACTTGTTATTGATAAAGAAAAAAATCGCGTACTTATGTATTGTACTAAAAACACAAGTGGACATAGGGTAATTATATCAACATTACCTATTGATTGGCAGAATCAAAAATGCTTATTTATCAATGTAGTAAAATACTGCACCGAAGGAGTGCCAACTGTAGAAATAATAGGAAAGGAAAAAGATACAAGTAACTTGTTTAGTAGAGAACTCTTAATTAGACAATTAAATTTCGATAAAATTGCATTTGTCTATAGAGAGATGAATTCTTTGGATACGCTTGATGTTGAAAATATTTATGCAACTACACTCATATTTGATTCGTCTTTGGAAGATGGTGTTATAGATTCTTTTTATAGAAACAATAAAAGTAAAATGGTGCACCGAAATTTGAGAATATTGCATTATTTTGAATACAGTTCTGGTGCTTCTTCTCTTTATAAGTTAACCGTTCATAGCGCATTTCAAGAAATAAATAGTTTGGAAAAAAAAATTATTTTAGCAATAGAAGATAAAACGCCAGATAAAAAAAATAAATACCGTTATGATTCTAATTTATTGACAACTTTTGAAGCAATAAAATTTTTGCAATCAAATCAAATAGATAATACTGTTTTATATCCATTGATAGTTCAAGAACAAAAAAGTCGATTACAACTAGACGGCTCTTATGATGAAATGTATATGGCAAGTTGTACATTTTATGCAATATGGAATCTTTGTAGTGAAAATGTGCCTTTTGATGACGATCATAAAAAATTGGAGAGTTACATAAAAAATAATTCAAGCAATATAAGCATTTATGAAAAAGCACAATTTCTCCATTTAGTAGATAATCCAAATATAATATCTAATCAGAATAAGAAGGTATATATTAAAGAAATAATATGTAAAATTGAAAATGTAGATGGGGAGGAATTATTAAGTTATGGTATTTCAAATTGTTGGAGAATACTTGGAGATTACTTTAATACAGATTTTTTAGAGCAACAAGATTCTGACAAACTTTTCTTGTTAATAAAAAAATCTTTTTCTGTATTTGGCAATTTTAAAAACAATCCAAAAGTTTCTGTGGTTGCAAATTATGTTTATGCAATTTCAAAAATGCTAAAAAATAAGAACATTGATGATAAAAGTGAAAGAGCATACATTCATAAGTTTTTATCTTCCGCTATTGGTTATTTATATAATTCTTTGGACGATTCAGATTCGGCATTATGGGAAAATGATATTTATTCTTCTTGTTTAGCAATAACTGCATTAAAAGAATTTTACGCCCTGTCTGTTTATCCTATTGATGAAATATTATTATTGTCGAATACAACCAATAAACTTGGAATTAATATAGATAACTTATTAGAAATAAGCAACTCTCAAACAAATTCATTAATTTCACTCAAAAAAAATAATACTGACTTGAAAAGCACAAACGAAGAGTTAAATGAAAATTTGAAAAAATTAAAACTAAAAAATTTAGGCACAAAATTTTCTGTGGTTGGTGGTATTATTGCAATATTCATTCTTGTTGTTTTTATTGTACCCTTATTATTTGACCAAACTGTATTATGCTCTTTTTTTGAAACTGTAAAAAGTTTTTATTCTAAAATAACTGGTATTGTTATGGGCATTTCTGCAATAGTTGCTTGTGTATATACTATATTGAATTATCATAAGAAAACAAAACCATAATTTATGCCAAAAAAACAAAATATAGAAGGCAATAAACTGCCAAAAAAGCCCAATCAGTGTATCATTTTCAAAACTGAAGATGTAACATATTTTTGCTACCTTTGCAAGCCGTAAGACAATGTACCAATGAGCGATATTAAGAAACTTGCATCACAGACCGCCATCTACGGCATACCAACTATTGTAGGGAGATTTTTGAATTACTTCCTTGTCTTTTTGCATACTTATTTTCTGGCAACGGATAGCTATGGTATTGTCGGCAGCCTTTATGCCTACGTGTCGTTCCTTATGATTGTGCTGACGTATGGAATGGAGACGGCATTCTTTCGCTTTTCGCAGACGGCAAAGGACAAAAACATCGTTTATAATACCGCATTGCTCTCTCTTATAACAACATCTTGTGCTTTTCTTGTCATAACTTTTTGCTTCCTTTCGCCCATAACCAACGTTATGAATGGCGAAGCAAATATGTTTTATGAGAAAAAATATATAGCAATATTCCTTATTATTATTGCCTTTGACGCTTTGAGGGCAATACCTTATGCCAAGCTTCGGGTGGAACAAAAGGCTAAGCGGTTCGCTCTGATAAAATCTATTGATATTTTCTCAAATATAGCGTTTAATCTCCTGTTTTTCTTCGTCATAAAGCCGCAAGATTTGGTTATGGCTATCTTCCTGTCAAATTGTTTTGCCAGTGCAATATCCTTTTTCTTGCTTATGCCAGAGTATTGTCAGTTTCGGTTTAGGTTTTCCTTTGCTTTGTGGAAACGGATGATTGCTTACGGCTTGCCTATTATGATTGGTGGCTTGGCAGGTATGATAAACGAAACTTTTGACCGCATTGCCTTGCAACACCTTATCACTGTACCAAAAGGGGTTGCCGATAGCTCAAAATATATCCTCTCTCAAATTGGAGTTTATAGTGCTTGTTACAAATTATCTATCGTTATGACGCTCTTTATACAGGCTTTTAAGTTCGCCGCAGAGCCGTTTTTCTTTTCTAAAATGAAGGATAAGGACGCCAAATCAGTATATGTGCGGATTATGACGGCATATACCTTATTTTTAATAGTAATTTTCTTGGGAGTGATCGCCTATTTAGATGTCTTTAAACTCTTTTTGAGGGAAGAATATCATCAAGGAATGAAAGTAGTGCCGCTGTTGCTCATTGCCAATCTTTGCCTTGGGGTTTATTATAACCTGTCAGTGTGGTATAAGGTGAGCGATAAGACAATCTATGGGGCGTATATATCATTCATAGGTGCTATTATAACTTTGGTATTAAACTATTTGCTTGTACCAATATTAGGATATATTGGTGCAGCTTGGACAACGCTTGCCTGCTACTTTACCATTATGGTTGTCTGTTACCTCTTTGGGCAGAAGTTTTACCCGATTGCTTATCCAATAAAGAGACTTGCTGCCTATCTTTTGTTGGCAATAGGGCTGTATTTCGTTATGGCATATCTGCCGATTACCGATTTAGCGTGGCGATTGGTGGCAAACACTATAATTTTATTTGCCTTTGTCGGCTTGGTATTCAAATTAGATATTTACAAACTTATAAAACAATAAACTATGGTAGTGAAAATCATCAACCAATCAAAGCATTCCTTACCTCAATACGAGACAGCAGGCTCGGCAGGTGTAGATTTAAGAGCCAATTTAGAACAATCAGTGGTCTTAAAACCTATGCAGCGAGCCTTAATTCCCACAGGACTTTTCATAGAGTTGCCTTTGGGTTATGAGGCTCAAGTAAGACCTCGCAGTGGTTTGGCAATCAAGAGTGGCATAACAGTTTTGAATACACCGGGTACGATTGATGCCGATTACAGAGGGGAGATAAAGGTCGTTATGATAAACCTCTCTGACGCTGACTTTACGATTAACGACTCCGACCGAATAGCTCAGATGATTATTGCCCGACACGAGCGTCCTGATTGGGTAGAAGTAGATGTTCTTTCTTCAACCGACAGAGGTGAAGGAGGCTTTGGACACACAGGGAAGTAAATTTCAGATAAGTAAGTAATGAAAAAAATAACATTATTATTAGCTTTCTTTGTTCTATGCTTTGTTGTCTTCACTCTCTTACAAAATGATAACATATACCAAAACACGCTTGGTAAAATTAGCCACAACTACGAGTGCAACCAAAGCACGGAGGAAAGATATGAAGTCAATAAGCCATTTATCAAAATCACTAATGATAATCTTGTTCATTGGGATGCTTCATTTTATTACGTAATACATGAAGACGGGTATGTAGATAATATAAGTTCTAATAACTTTCCGACTTCCGCTTTTTTCCCCTTGTTTCCATTTATTTGGCGTTTGATCAACGTATCTACGATAGGAATTGTAGTGGTTAATTGTTTGATGTTTATCATTGGTGTTCTCATTTTATCATCTCTTTGCAAGGGCAAATCAACCCTGCATACGCTACTTGTTCTTTGCCTGCCGCTGTTGGCTGTCTTCTTAATTCCATACACCGAAGCAACATTTATATTGATGGGAGCGTTGGCAATATACGGCTTTGTTAAGGATAAATATTGGCTATATTTCATTGCAATGACGGCAGTGGCACTTACACGCAATGCTTTCTCCATTATATTGCCTGCAATTTTTATAGCTGAAATTTTGTTTTTGATAAAAGAACGTCAGGTTTTGAGAAGTCTGAAGCGGCTTTTGTTTGGGATTTTACCAATCCTAATAGGGACAATTATTTTTTCCATTATCCTTTTGATGTACGGAAATAATAGTATAATGAAGTTTATGGAAGTGCAAGAAGTGTGGGGAAACTATCTATCGTTACCCGACTTGGCAAATATAAATGACTGGTCTCATGAAGGCTTTGGAATAAATATTGCTACAATGACTGCAGTCTGCCTTCCAATTGCAGTTTATCTCTTCATTGCCTTATTATATCAGTGCAAGATATTGAGAAAACAATCCGCTTTATTTGCCTTACATTCCGACAATAAGAAAGATTACTTGTCTGTTGTTTCATTATCTTGTTGTCTAACTTCATTATGTATCGTTCTTTTCTTTTTTCATGGTACTCTTCACGGGTTATCTCGATATGTTTTAACAACTCCTTATTTTATATCTTTATTTTTTGTCTTTGAAGACAAGTTGCAGACTCTGACAATCAAGAAACGCATAATAATTTTCACTATTTTGATTGCCCTTTCTTTTGTTGTGCTTCTTAGTTGTAAATACACGGTAATTGGCTTTGCTCTGTTAGGATTTCCTCTTTTACTTATAGCCATTGGACTATTTGTTTTCAGTGACTTATCCCAAAATATAACTTATAGAATAATACTTTTCATTGCTCTATTTGCAAATATTGTTTGGACGACATACCTCTTCAATATGTATATATCAAACGGCTGGATATTCACGTAGAAAAGCTATAGGAATAAAGCTTTGTTGCAATTTTGCAGAACAAGACTAAATTTTACTCAATCTTACTTTTATTTTAATGGGATTCGTTCCTTAGGCAGGAGCGACAATAATAAAATGCAACAAGGGCTTATTTTGTTAAAATCATATATCAAAAGTGATATTCTCATTGAGTGTTTGGGTGTAAATATAGCTTGCCTGCTAAATGTATAGCAGGGTTCTATTATACTAAAATTGTCATATTTAATTCATATTTCAAAAAAAATATTACCTTTGCAGCGATAATAACCCATTAAAAATAACAAACAATATGGCACAATTTACATTACCGGCTCTGCCTTACGCAAACAATGCGTTAGAGCCACACATTTCACAACAGACAATAGAGTTCCATTACGGGAAACATCATCAGACTTATGTTGATAACCTGAATAAACTCATTGTTGGTACGGAGTTTGAAGGCAAAACTTTGGAACAAATCATCAAAAGTGCAACAGGAGGTATTTTCAACAATGCTGCACAGGTCTTTAACCACACATTCTATTGGAATTGTCTTACTCCCAATGGCTCATTGCTGCCAAACGGCAAACTGAAAGAGGCTATCAATGCGGAGTTTGGCTCTTTTGATATGTTTAAGGAGAAATTCACGGCAGCGGCAGTGGGTCTTTTTGGGTCTGGTTGGGCTTGGCTTGTTGTCAATTCGGCGGGTAAGTTGGAGATAGTGCAGACCTCAAATGCTGCAAACCCAATGACAGAAGATAAAACGCTTCTTCTAACCTGTGATGTTTGGGAACACGCTTACTATCTTGACAAGCAAAATCGCCGCCCTGCTTATTTAGAATCTTTTTGGCAGATTGTAGATTGGCAGAAAGTCAATGAGAGATTCTAATAAACACTTTTGACTAAATAAAAAAAGGACATTCGTTATTGAATGTCCTTTTTGCTTTTCTGCAAAATTAAGTTCATCTTAATTATTTCACCAATGCAGCATTCATTTCAGTAAAAGCTCTTTTAACTCTGGCTCCATAAGTTTCGTCAGAAGCACATGATTCAACCAATGATTTTTGTGCAGCAGACTTATCTCTCAATTCCGCAAAGTGTCTTAGCTTTGCAGCACCAATTCTGTCACTACTTGCAACTTTCAATTCAGCAACATAAGATTCAAAATCTTTCACTTTTTGCTCGCAAGGATTAACTGCTGGCTTAGCTGGCTCTTCCGCCTTTGCAGCTGGCTGTGCAGTAGTAGTTGATTTTGGTTGAGCAGCAGGTGTTGCAGCTGGCTCTTGTACAGGTTGTTCTTCAACTGCCTCTGTTCCTTCCGGAGTAGTAGTAGGAGTGTCAGTTGCATCTTTCTTTCCGCATGCAGCCATCAATGCTACGATTGCGATTCCTAATAATAAATGTTTTACTTTCATTTTTACTTTGATTTTAAGGTTAAATAAATATTTATTTGAAGGTGCAATATTACAACAAAAAAACCAAATATAGCCACATTTTTTAGAAAAAATATTACATAAAGGCACTTAATGCTTATAAATCAGCGAATAAAATCCATACAACCTTGCTTTCATTCTTCTGTTTTTGCCCTATTTTTACCTCAAATTTTGTTTAATTTTCCTTAAATTTACTCAAAAATCAACTTTTCAAAATTTGCCGACAGCCCGTTTTAGATTAGTTAATTCTATTGTTCATTTTGCTTTCTTTTTTTGCTGAATTTAATGCAGTAAGGTTAAAAAAAACAACTTGAAATTCAACAATTAAGAAAATAGTTTTCAACAATGGTCGCAAAAGTACCTTATTTTACTTTTATTTTTTGTATTTTTGCAAAACGAAATTGATCAACGGATAAAAATAAGTAAGATTATGGCAAAACAATATCAAAAAACATCATCACAAATTACAGATTTAATGCAACAAAATTTCATTAAAAATCGCCACTTTTCAGAGATGCGAACGTGATGTTTTTATATAAATTTACGTAATCATATTGCAGTAACGCAATATATCACTTTATGGGGATAATATAGTATTTTATCCCTTTTTTCGTGCTTTTTGCTAAAATTAAAGCGGCGTTTCAGCGTCACGAAACGCCACTTTAGAAAATTAAAACGGCGTTTCGTTTTGGTGAAGCGGAGTTCGGCTAAATTTGTCCTTTTTTTGACCAAAATTATTGGAAATCTCGCCATTTTTACTCTTAATTTTGACAAAATTTATGCTAAAAATGGCGGTTTTTGATGAGTGTTTTATGTAAATAATGCTTAGTTAAAATATAATTATATGCCCTGTTTTTGACAGCAATTTTGCGTATTATTTAGATATTTTAAGCGACTAAATTTTTAAAGGCTGGTAATTACCTGTTCTTTTCTGTTAGCATTGGAACTTACCATAATTGCAAGTTTTGGATGTAAAATACATTTTTTGTGCTGTTTTTACTTGATTTGTTCGTTTTGGGAGTAAGAAATTATCAGACAAGTAAAATGCTTAAATAATAAGAGTTTCAGCGGATATGAAGTAAAAAAAATAACTTAAAATGCAAAAAAAATAAAAAAAGTTTTGCCGTGTGAAAAAAAAATTGTACTTTTGCCTCGTCATTGTACGTTGTATAATGAGAATGGAGGAGCTCGAAAATCCATAATAACAGAGTAGAGAATTAATTTAATATTTATAACAAAATGAAAAAATTGTTTTTATTATTAGGTGTTTGCGGTTTGTTTGCTGCTTGTACTACGAAAAATGATTGTGATTGTACAGCAACTGATATGGGTGCTGTAAGTCCTGTTAGTGCATCTACCCCTTCAATTTCTGAATATGAAGGAGAGTGTGAAGATGTGAAATGGGATGACCTTTCTTCTGCAATCCAAGCTGATTGGACATTAAACGGAAGTATTACTGCTACTCTTAAATGCGTAGAGCACTAAACTCCAAACCAACACAGAGAATAGGGGACACATTATGTATCCCCTGTTTTTTATAAAAGAAAAAAGATGAAAAATATGAAGAAGATATTATTACTTATTGTTGCAGTTATTGCTTTTGCTGCTTGCGAAAGTAGAGACGATTGCCTGTGCGAATATGACGCCGTAGTGCATAACTACATTGAACATTACAGCTACATAATCCGTGATTGGGAAGGAAATTGCGACCGTATAGATTATGGAGACATTCATTTGGACGGCTGTGCCTACGATTTGATATGTCGGGAGTATTAGATAGAATTATAAAATAAAAAAAAGGTAAAGAGATGAAAAGAATAGCATTGATTGTTATTTTGTTTGCTGCTGCTTTTGCATTTGGTTCTTGTTCCGAATCGCATGATTGCCAGTGCTCTGTCAATGGACAGATAGAAAGTTTCTATGACCAGGATACACCTTGTGAAGATTTGGAGAATAATTATCCTCAGTCCAAAGACTTGCCCGGCTCAGGTGGCTCAACAGGTATTTATTGTACGGAAATATAAGGAATGAACAAAAAGACCATTGGCTTAATCTGCCGCATACTTCTTGGCTTAGTCTTCATTGCTTCTGCAGTTCTGAAATATCTTTCGATAGAAGCAACTGATATGTTCCTCTTTGAGCATAAACTAATGCCTTGGACACTTACGCAGTTTGTTACTCGGCTGCTTATAGCCTTTGAAGCTGGACTTGGAGTCTTGCTTTTGCTTGGCATAAAACCTCGTTTGACGAGAATACTTGCCTTTTTGAGCCTGATTGCTTTCACCATTTATTTACTTCTAAAGCCTATTTGGTTTGGTGGCACAGACGAAAACTGCCACTGCTTCGGCAATTACATCCGCCTTAGCCACACTCAGAGCATTATAAAGAATGTTGTAATGCTGTTATTGGCTTGTATGATAGGCTGGTCTAATGGGTGGAAGACACGATTTGCGACATTGATTACGATAATTGTTGCAGTCCTTGCGACAGCGGCAACGATTATCATTTACCCTCCTGATACTATCCTCACAAATCTTTACGGCAAGGAGATAAGCCTTGACAAAGAGGGCTTTGAAGAGTTGAAGCAGCTTGATGAAGTGAAGCCTTTGGAGTTGCAGAAAGGTAAAAAAGTATTGTGTTTGTACAGCACAGGCTGTAAATACTGCAAACGGACGGCTATGAAGATAGAGGTGATGATACAAATGCACGATTTGAAACGCCAAGACTTTACGACAATCTTTTGGGGTGGCGAAAAGGGCATTCAAAAGTTCAGGACGGAAACACAAACCCAGCCTTTAGCTACGGCGTTGGTCAATCCGATGTTTTTTCTTAAAGCCACAAAGGGCAAACAACCTGTAATAGTATTACTAAACGAAGGGAAAATAGAACAAATCTTCAACAGCCGCAGTCTAAATGAAGAAAAATTAGTCCATTTTCTCACAACGCCATAACAATTTGACGTTTGGGAAAAAGTAAAAGGGAGAAATATTGTATTATTTCTCCCTTTTTTAGCACTAAAAGCGTGTGATATATCTGCCGATTAAGTATTCAACAAAACAATAGCACACTACTCTTTTACCATAACGTTGATAATCTTTCCGACATACATCTTGTGATAGTCTTTTTCAGGATAGACCTTATTCATAATCGTAGTATCAATGAAGTTTGTTGCCTCAAACTTGTCGGCATATATCTTTTGGCACTCAATAACCAAGCGAGCCTGCTCATAATAGACGCTGCCGTGTTCGGTATATAAGGGTTTCAAGCCTGTTTCCTTTACCTTGTCGTAGTCTCTACCTGACTTTGAACCGCAGAAAGTCAAAATATCACGGTGGATAGTGTCAAAAACACAAATAGTAAAGTAATCATTCTTCTCCATAAACTCGTATGTGTATCGCTGAGGGCGAACAAAAATCATACATACAGGCTCATTCCAAAGATTTCCCAGCATTCCCCACGAGCATGTCATCATATTAAAGTCATTTTCTTTACCTGCTGTCAGCAATAGCCAGTCTTCGCTAATTGTTTTAATGACCTTTCCGTCCAAGTCCTGAGGGTCAATTTTCTTAAAACTTACTTCTTTGTTCATAGCCTTTTCTTTGTCTTCAACCTTTTCCTTACATGCAGAGAACATTACCCCTGCCAACAATACCATACATATAACTCTTTTCATAGCTCTTTTGATTAAATTAAATTATTATCATTCAGGTTGCAAAAATAAGAAAACAAATTGAATTACTACTCATTTTGCAAAAGCAAATAGAATTTATACATGACAAAGTTAATATTTATAGGCACAAAAAAAAGAGCAAGTTAAACGAAACTTGCTCTTTTTTGAATTAAAATTTGATTCTGTGATTATTGTACAACCAATTTTGCTGTTGAAGTTGCTTCCTTGGTTATGATTTGAACCATATAGATTCCCTTTTTCAAGCCTTGACAATTTAGAGGTAAGCTATAGCTGCCTGCTCTGTGAGAGCCACGTTCTATTGTGGAAACTAATCTTCCATTTATGTCATATAACTTGAATGCAACCTTTGTTTCAGAAGGGACAAAGTAAGTTATGTTTGTCTCATTTTGAGTAGGGTTAGGGGCAATGCTTAATGTTATGCCGTTTCCTGCTAACGGTACATTAATATTAGGAAGGCTCACAACAGGGTCTTTCTGTGCTACTGTATCTCCAAAATATGCAAAGATACCCTTGCCGTATGTTGCGGCGTAAATTGCTCCCGGTGCAACGGTTGCACAGAATTTGTTAGTTGTTTGAACATTGCCGTTGTAATCAAAGTTTTCCATATAAGGCAAATTGCTCGTTTGTTGAACCAATTTATAAACAGGGACGTTCGGAACGCCTGACATTCTTACCCAATTAACAGGGTTAGAAGTAAAGTCTGTTGTTTTCCATATTCCATCTTCTGCTCCTATATATGCGGTATGAGGGTTTCCAAGACTCATACTTTCAATAACGGAAGCAAAGACAGGCTTGGTAGCTGGGATAGGGTTAGCTGTTTCTGGGTCTATTCCTGTTATGTTGGTGAATGTTGCAGACGTGCCTGCAGCTAAAGCATTTGTAGAAAGCATAACGCTTGCCGATGTGCCGTAATCTCCAAAGGTAACGATAAGGTTGTTAGCATTTACTCTGTCTGTTGCTAAGGAAGTGATGAATCTTGAGAATGTTGCGATAGTATCAATCGCCAAAGGATTAGGTAATCCCATTGCAGGCAGGTTATAATGTGCTCCAGTAGCCAAGTCGTGGTCTGTTAAATGAGCTGCAAGTAATCCTGTTACTCTAACTAAAATAGAACTTGATCCATCTTCAATCGCTATAAACAGAGCATTGCCATCACCGCTTACAGACAAGCAATGAACTTTAGAAGATTGAGGAGTAGATAATGTATATACTTTTGCCCAAATCAAATCATTAGAATAATCTACTGACCCGCCATCCATAACATATTTAGTAAAATTCAATATATCAGAGCAAACATATACACCACCACTTGCCGCAACAAACAACCTTGATTGAATAGGGTTTTGAATATTGAAAACGGTAGAAGAATCTGTTAGTTGTATATTGTTAGGAAGCGTATAATAGAACGGATAGCTTAGCGGGTAAGCAGGGCTTTTTACCAAAATAGAGTCACCAGCCATAATCCAAGCACCGGGTTTCCATTCCTCACCGGAAGATGTTCCTCCAATGCTGCCATTTATGATAGAATGAATATCTATTATTACTTTTGCAGAGTCAGGTATCGTTGTAGCATTAGTTGATTCCCACAAAAACATAGGCGTATTAGCCGGGTCATAATTATTAGGAGCAAGATATACTGGCATTAGTTGCAATGTTCCAGTACCAAAATTCCAAGTCGTTGTATTAACTTCATAGTAAGAATTATGGTTGCTATATGTTCTTGCTATTGTAGTATTTGGTCTTGCAACAACAAGCGGCTTTATGTAATTAGGAGCTATCTTCTCAAAACCGGAAGCAACAACAGCACTACCCGAAAAGTCATACGTACCATTATATGCACCTGATTCTGTATATCCATCACTATTTGGCGACCATATTACATCACCATTTGTGTTTGCCTTATATCTTATAGTAAGAGTGTTTCCGTCTATATTGATGCTGTAGTTATCGGAATTAAAAGAAAAGTACTTAACCCCATTTACAACAACAGTATCATTATTTACTTGCATCCAAATTGTTTCTTCATCCGTATTTACAAATACTTCATCCTGTGATTTAGGAATATATACTATGGCATTGCTTTGAGCAGCTCCTACAACCGAACCATCGGCAGTAACTGCTACGTCATAGAACTGAACGGTATTCATTCCTTTTGTGGATAATTGCCAACAATAATCAGGTTTAGTAGGATCATAAGGAGTTGTCTTGGCGTAAATAAATACTCCGCCGTCTGTTGCCAAAACCATCATTAAAGAGTCTGCTTCATTTTGTGGATTTTCCTTTACGATAATGTTATGTATATTTTCAGCAACCCAAACAGCTGAACTTCTACTTACTGAACTTGCAGTTTCCTGACTCCATAAATAAAGTCCCGTTCCTTCAGTATCATTATTGTCATATCCAGAGAATAAGTTACTTGCTCCTACATAGATTTGCTCATAAGGACCTCTGTCATCTACAAAAATACTAAAAGAAGTTACCAAATCTACTCCAAATTTAGCCCACTCAGAAGTTGCTGCAGCCCTTGTCCATACATGAGTATCTAAGTCCCTTGTACGAAAGACACCATTAAGAATTGTGTTTGCAGCAGTTCCCCCTGTTTCAGCATCACCTACAGCAGCATATAACGTATTAGGGTCTTTCATACCAAAAGCAATTTCTATTCTTCCAAGACTTGTTAAGTCTGTGTTCAAATCTGTTTTTGTAAGAATATTGGTAAAGGTAGTAGGATTGTCAATAGAATTGATAGCAACTTTATAATCAGAAACGTTACCACCACCAGTAGTTCCTCCGGCAATACCATACGCTATTGCTACCCTTCCGTCTTTATTAGCCTTTATATCACCAATAAAAATAGGGTTTGTTGTTGAACCTGCCACCGTTGCGTTTTGCCAAGTTGCTCCTCCATCGGTAGAGTATTTCAACTTCCACGCTAAACCTGCATAAACAGTGTTACCAACGCATACCATATCATTAACATAAGCCCATTCGTGCGATTTGTCATACTTTGCAGGCTGAGTGCTTGTCAAAGAGACAAAGTGCATATTGGTTTTTGCATAAGCATATTTCGCTTCGTCAGTAGTCAAGGAAGCCGTCCAGTTAGCGGAAGACCAATTTTCCAACTTATAAACGCCATTACCAAGCAAACTCGTAACGTTATTATTTGTACCCGGATAGGATATTGCGTTATAATAACTCTCACCTGTTCCTACATAAACCGTTCCGTCATCACTTTGGCAGATAGCAGTAACTGCAATGCTTGAATTATCAGCATTACCAAGTTGAATTTCTTCCCAGTTTCTTCCGTTATTGACACTGATGAAAAAACCGCCTGCAACGCCACCGGCATACATTACATCGCCATTGAACCTGTCAAAAACAATGCTGCGAACTCGTCCTCCAATGTTTTCGGGACCTAATTTAAGCCATTCCGTATTTTGAGCTAACATACTCAAAGAGGAAAGGGCAAATACTGTCATCAAAAGTATTTTTCTGATTTTCATAACTTAAACTATTTTATTTTAATTATAATCTACTTATTTTAAGGAGGCAAAAGTACAAAAAAAACAATTATTACAAAGCAAAAAGGAAATATTTTTTTGTAGTGAGATTATTATTGTTTGGAAATCAAAGAAATATAAACAATACAATAGAACAATATATTGAAACTAAAGTAGAAAAAAACCAGCATAATAGATAACAATAATGCTTTTTGGCTTAGATTTTATATTCCAAACATTCACCTGTGGGTTGTTTTGCTTCATTTTCACCAAACGCCACTTTAACTTCACCAAACGCCATTTCATTTCAACGAAGCGGCGTTTAAAATTCGGTAGGTATATACCAAACGCTCATTTGGTATATACCTATCGTTCGTTTGCTATATACCAAATGAGCGTTTGGTATATACCTACCGAATTTAAAGTGGCGTTTTGTGAAAATAAAGCAGCATATAATTAAGTTAAAACAGCGTTTGGGAAAAGTAAAACCTCTCAACGCTGTCAAGAAATAAAGAAATGATTATGTGTATTAAAGAATAAAGGCAGTGTTGGCTTATGGTAACAAAGTTTAATACTTATTGGTTGCGATAGTGCCTTATTATGTTGTTTCCAAAGGAAGTAATGGTGAATTTTTTATTCAATTTGGGCGATTGCAAGCCTCTTTGGAATTTTTTATCGCCCACAAGGACAGCGGCTTCGTCCCAAAGATTACCCTCAATGAATGTTTCCAAAGTGCGTTTGCCCCCCTCAACAATGAGAGATGTTATTTGCCGCTCATAAAGCACCGAAAGGATTTGGTCAATGACGTTTGCGGCAAAATCAATCTTAATATAAGCGGTGTTATCCGCAACTTCGTTTTTCCAATTATTGAAGAAGACAGTCGGTTGTGAGTTGTCAAAAAAATGTAACGAAGTTGGCGGCATCTCGTCCTTAATGACAGTCATTCTAACTGGGTTTTTGCCGCAATAATAACGCACATTGAGCTGAGGATTGTCATTGATAATGGTGTTAAAACCAACCAATATTGCGTCCTCTCTTACTCTCTGCTTATGCACCCAAACTCTTAATATATCGTTTGTTATCCACGCTGGCTTATCTCCCTGTTTCCTGTCCGTATCTATAAATCCGTCCGCCGTCTCTGCCCATTTCAATATAATATAAGGACGTTTGCGTTGGTGAAAAGTGAAAAAACGCCTGTTCAAATCCTTGCCTTGTTGTTCCAAAACGCCACTTACCACTTCTATTGCATTGTCTTGAAGTATCTTAATACCTCCTCCGCTAACCTTAGGATTGGTATCACGATTGGCGATGACAACTTTGGGTATTTTATTTTTCACAATCATTTCGGCACATGGCGGAGTCTTTCCCCAATGGCAACAAGGCTCTAAATTAACATAAAGCGTTGAGGTCGCCAAAAGAGATTTATCCTTCACCGAATCAACGGCATTGACCTCAGCATGAGCAAAGCCGTATTGTTTATGATAGCCTTCCCCAATTATTTGCCCATTATGTACAATTACAGCACCTACCAACGGATTTGGTGCTACATTTCCCTCTCCCAAAAGTGCTAATTGAAAGCACCTTTTCATATATAAGTGGTCGTCATTCATTACATTATTTATATTTTTGCACCTCGCAAAAGTACTAAATTTGACAAAACAGCAATATGAGGATAGTTTCCAACAGATTAAAAGACATAATAAAGTTCGCAAAGCAAGAGCTGGCGGACATTTACACCGAAAACGAATGTCGGTCGCTTGCATTGATGTTATTAGAGCATTATGTACAAATATCTCCTGCTGTTGTGCTGGCTTCACCCGAAGCAACGATAAATGAATCTGACCTCTTGAAGATAAATTTCGCTATAAAAGACCTCCGTAACCATAAACCGATACAATATATTCTTGGTCAGACGACATTCTGCGGCTTAACGCTCAAAGTAAATGAAGATGTGTTGATACCCAGACCTGAAACGGAAGAATTGGTTGGCATTATAGTTAAAGAAAATCAAAACAGGGCGGTAAAAATAGCTGATTTGGGTTGCGGAAGTGGCTGTATATCGCTGGCGTTGGCTCATCTGCTCCCCGCAGCTGAGGTTACAGGCTTTGATATATCCGAAAAGGCGATAGAGGTTGCACGGTTCAATGCGGCTGAGCTTGGTATCAATGTTCGGTTTGAGTGTAAGGATATTTTGAAAGCGGACTTTACCGATGAGAAATTTGATATTATTGTCAGCAATCCGCCGTATGTAAGGGAATTAGAGAAGCAACAGATGAAGGCAAACGTCCTTAACTATGAGCCACATCAAGCCTTGTTTGTGCCCAACGACAATCCGCTGAAATTTTATCAGTCAATAGCGGCATTCTCTTCTAAAAATCTTAATTCCAAGGGAAAAATCTACTTGGAGATAAACGAAAACCTGTCAAACCAAACGGCGTTTGTGTTTTCTCAATGCAGTCATAAAGTAGAAATAATGAGGGACTTATTCAATCGGAAACGCTTTTTGATTGTAGAAAAAGCAGGCTAAATTTTGTCAGAACGAAAAAAAGTAGTACTTTTGCAGACGGAAAGTTGGCAGAGTGGTCGATTGCGGTAGTCTTGAAAACTATTGACTGTAACAGGTCCGGGGGTTCGAATCCCTCACTTTCCGCTTATTTCATTTATTTAGGTTTTTAATTTGTAGAGTGCTTTCGTTTCCATAAGATGAAAGCCTTTTTGTTTCTGTTAAATTGCGTAGCATCCAAATATTTCCAAAATATGAGAAGGTTTTTCATTGTTTTTAATTGACAAAACAAAAAGCCCGACTAACTTAATAGTCGGGCTTTTAGAAAGGTTAGACAACATCTTACCTTTTTGTTTTACTATTTTTTAATGTTTAGTTTTTGATAAACTGTTTAGTTACTATACTCTCGTCTGTAAATATTTTTACAATGTAATTACCTTTAACGAAGTTGCCAACATTTATAGTTGCTTTGTTAATACCAACCACTGCTGCATAAACCTTTTGCCCCAACATATTGTATATTTCTACCTTGCTTATATCCGCTGGTGAAGCTATATCAATATAGTCTCTTGCAGGGTTTGGATAAATGGTTATATTGTCGTCTATTTGCTGTATTAGAAATTTACTAGAACCTATTTCGTTTGCAAGACATATACCCGTCAATGTTAGTTGAGTATTATCATTCAAAGGAGCTGATTTATTTGTAGATGTGGATTGCGTACTTGATACATTGGTTATATCGGAAGCGGCTGGAAGGCTATGTGAAGAAAGATTAAGTGTGTTAGGTTGCCAACAATAAGCAATTTGACCGGTAATAATATTGGTTATATTAGGGGTACGGTTAATATCTTTTCTATAGATAAATATGTCGTTGCAAGAACTTCCACTTGGACTAGTATAGGCGACTGCTTTAATCAAGCCATCCTTGTAATCTATACTCGTAATGTTTTGGTCGAAAGGATACACTGTTGCTTGCGTAGGAGAAGCATTAACATTGTTAATACGAAGTATAGTCTTGTTATTCCTTGCTGCAAATAAAGTACCGTTATTATCGCTTGCCAAATCAGTAATAACTACATTAGACATTCGCAATGGAGTATTGAGCTGCATAGTAGAAAGATTTAGTCTATATATTATATCATAGGCTATAGTAGTGGTAGCCTCTTTATCTACAAACTCACATGCAATTGCTATATTATCTCCCCCTGTGTTAGTTGAAACAGCTCTATTGCATATAACATTTGGATTCGTATTGTCCAAAACATACTTCCTTGATAGGTTTGAAGTAAGAGATGTTTTTGGAAAACGTCTAACTATAAACGCATCGTAATCATTTGTATGTCCTACTGTAGCAATATAGTTATTAGTAACAGCCAACGATTCTACATATTCATAATTACCCAGAGAAGCAATATTGTAAGGTTTGGTTAGTCCAAAGCCATTCCCCACCAACAATGGGGTATTTGATTGCAATACTTTTACGACACAACCAGTGGGATTGTTTCTATTTCTCCCTGCTCCAATTATGTTTATATTAGTACCATCATCATAAATGGCTAACTTATTTATAACATTAGCTTCTTCAATGATTATAGAGGGGTACGGGTATCCTTTCTGACTTGGAATATCAACATAATCCAAAGAATAATTTGGATTATTAAACATTATTTTAATAGGCATCCTATTGATGAAGCCTTTATCTACTCCATCTATAGTTTTTGTACCACAGAAATAAACATAGTCTCCAAATATCTGTATATCTTCAATAGACTTATACCCTGTAACATAAGATGTTTTTACTACGTTGTTAGGGTTAGCACCTATTGCAAAGTTGCCTGGAACTGATTTTATCACTAAATAGAATTTATAGAATGTATTATTTTCATACAATTTAGTAAGGACTACTGCTGTATCGGCATTCTTTACTGCTATTTTTCTAAATGTTGTACTTAACCAAGGGTCTTCAAATTGTTTTTTGTCGCTCTCAAAGTAAGAATACTTTTGTCCAGCTTGTCCAAAAGACATCATTGGTATAAAAGCCAAAGCTAATATTAAAAATTTTAAAGTTTTCATTATTTTTTTCCTTTATAT
>JAISLH010000109.1 GCA_031260565.1 Bacteroidales bacterium | reverse complement strand
AATGCTTTGGCTTCTTGCATCGTAACCTTCCAAGCTTCCTATAGCCCTAATTTTGAAACTGACTCTATTTGTTATACACAAATAGACACTTGCCGTATTCCATTAGCCTCTCAGTATACCAGAGAATATAAGTTTTCCAATCTATTCTTACCTCCATTACCTGCATCGCATGTGCCTAAGAGCACTACATCTAATGTTATGAAAGCACCTTTATACATTAGAGCTTTTACGGAAGGGATTAGTATAGATACAATTCCAATTAACGACTCTACTGTAAGACCTAAGGCTTTAACTACGATGTATTCCGATACTACAAAAATTTACATTGAGCCTGCTTATGAGGTGAAAGCCGTATCAATAGTTACAGATGGTCATATTGGAAGTAGATGTGATTTAAGACATGATACTATTCGGGTGCAAATTAAAAACACAGGTCATTATTTGCTAACAGCAGAGAATACTCAAAACTGGAAAATGTCTTATCAGGTTGAAGGTAGATCTCCTGTAACTGAGCTTGTAAATTGGCCCTTCCCTGATGCTAGTATTGCCCCTAATGCAACCGAAACTTATACTTTTAGAACGCTTGTTAATTTATACCCTCAAAATTTTGATATAGTTGATGTTTGTGATTCAAGTGCAGTTGTATGGGATACGATGTATCGTGATACAATATATAAAGTAAGAGCATGGTCTCGCCTTCCGTTAGATAGCATATTTGAAAACGATACAACTGGACACGTTCTTACTGCTGGTAATAACGCCGCTTATACTGTTAGTTCTGCTTGGACGTCAATAAATTCTTACGCAGACCCTATTGCCCCTCATGCTCATAATGACACAATCTATTTTGGAACTTACGGACACACTTGGGCAGATCAAACACAATATTTGCCAACACCTCTGGCTCACTTAGTAGTGCATTGGTTCAAAGATTCAACAGATAGAAATAGTGAAATTAATACACACACGGGAACTAATCTTGCCGCGTACCTTGCATCGCAAATAGATTCGACAATAAGATTGTTCCGCGATACCACATACTATCTTATGGCAACACGTACGGGAGCATATCCATGTACAAGTAAATTCACTCCTATATCGGTTATCATAAGACCGAGAGTTCCTATAGACTTGTCTTTGGAGCAGGTTATAGAGCCTTATTATGTTGATACAAACTACAATAATCCTGTTACACCTTCTTGGGTTTATATGACAGAGCATGATACTGTCAAGGTTAGAATAGCAAACTACGGAACTGAAACGGCTTATGGCGGTCCTTATTTCAAGCTATGGTACTCCATTAAGCCAACAACACCTGCCAATGCTCCTGAAGTAGTCAAGGGAGAAGCATTGTTCTTCGGCGAAATACCGCCATTCAATGCTGCTACTGGTGTTACAGACCCTAATAACTATGTAGATTTTGCTTTCCCTTACACATTCCCTTATGCTTCTGAGTTGGATTCATTAAATGATATGTCTTTCAACTTTTTGGATCCAAGTAAGACATATCAGATAAAGACATGGCTCAACGTTATGGACGACTATATCCCTGTAAATGACACCTTAGGTGACTCAATAGGTCGTACCAAATACTTTGCTAAAATAAAGCCACGTAATGGTGAAAACATTTACCCTACTACCAGAGCAAACGTAGAAAATTCTCTTGATATTTCAAGGGTACGCTTAGGAGTGTTGAATAACTATTCAGTGCCAATAGGCAACACTTACACAAACTACACTCACGATGCCGATACTGCTATCATATATAAAGGTGTAAGGGATTCTCTCTATGTTTCGGTTGATATATCTACTGCTATGGATGTACGAGATACAATAGTAGGCTTTGTGAAAGCATTTATTGACTGGAATAGAGACGGCTCATTTGACGACAACCCTACAGAAAAGGTTATGTCTCTACCTTTCAAAATAATTGATGGGCAAGGCGTAACAGTTGCTTCTGGCATAAACCCTAATCCGACTTTGAATCCTAATATTATCAACGGATATACCCGTATGAGAGTAATAGTATTTGAAGATAAGAAAGTAGATGCCGCTGACATGAATCCAAATGAAGTATTTGAAAAAGGAGAGGCTGAGGACTATTTGGTTCAGATACGTACCATTGACTCCAATAATGCTGCCTTGTATTGGTTTAGCACTCCTATAGAGTTTAACGACAAGGGTAAGGATAGTGTTAGCATTATGGCACGAAACCTTGGGCTAAATCCGCTGCAATCTGGAACGACAATCAATTGGAGTAACAACGGAGGAACAACATGGAAACAGCCGTATGTGTTAAGCCAAACTGACCTTGATGCTTTAAATGCAACGGGAAGCTGGCGTAATATCAAGGTTGCTGACGACTTTCCTATTGATACTGGCTTAACCCACTTCGTTGCTTACATTAGTGCTCCAGCAGATGAGGTTCATTATAATGACACAGTAGGATTGATGAGCTACTTATTTGAACGGCATACTCTTCCTTATACAACAAACTTTGATAGCACGGGTGTAAATGATAGGGCATTCTATGCTTGGGAGCCTAACTACGAATACCCTTCAAATTGTTGGGAAATAGGAAAAATAGTTCCAGCAAGCAAGCAATATGTTAAACAGGCAAATACCCCTGAAAATTGCATTGTAACAGATTTGGACGACAAATATCCTAAGAACAATGTAAGTATTATTTACTCGCCTGTCTTTGACATAAATGTTGTTAAACCAGATACATTGACCTTTATGTTGAGTAGATATGTAGCTTCAGGGGCATTGATGAAAGTTGAATATAAGAGTAAGGCTGCTTCTGTTTGGCGAACATTAGGGACAAAAAATGACGGATACGGTATCAACTGGTATAACAATGCAAACAATAATCCTGCTGGCTTCATAACCATAACAGACAAAACTTGGACAAAAGTCTCTTATTCACTTTATCACCTTGTTCAGGAAGGACGTATTTATGCTTCTGATGTTCAATTCCGCTTCGTATTTCGTTCTAACAACAACGCACCAAGTGATGGATTTGCAATAGATGATTTCACTCTTAACAGAGCATTGTATAACTTAGACGCAGGAGCTGTTGCTATTGCTACTAATCCTGAAATGCCTAACTACGGAGATAGTATTTACCCTAAGGTTTGTGTAAAGAACTTAGGCAGAGATCCATTGACAAGTTTTATGGTACATTACAAATCATTTGAAATTCGTGATGGACAAAACAACCCTATGTATCTTGAAAAGGAACGTGAAATAAACAATGTAAATATAGCACCGGGTGATTCTATCTGGATTGATATGCAACCTGTTTATGTTGGAGCAGAGACCCCTCCTCGTTTCACTTTGATAGCAAGAGCCTACAATATGAACGAACCGCTACCTTATAGAGATAATGATACTGCCAAATTACTTGTTACCGTTGCTCCTTTGCTTAACGATGTTGGAGTTAGAGATTTAATATATCCTAAGGGTTCGGTTGCCATTAATGAAGCAGTTGCTGTGAAGATAAAAGTTAGAAACTTTGGAGTGGTAAGACAAAACACCATACCTATTGTTTATAAACTTTCAAGCGGTGCAACTCTTTATCGTGATACTATTCATCTAAATACCGGCTTGGCTTATGGAGAGGAATACACATATACTTTCCGCCAAACATTTACTGCTCATACAGGAACGGTTGATCTTAAAGTTTGGACAGCACTTGACGGAGATATGTATCATGAAAACGATACCATGGGACGGCGTGTTCCGACTAATGATACCATTAAAGATTTGGTTGCAGATGTCGTTATAATTGACGACTATGACCCTAATAGCATTGGCGTTCAACTCAACTTCATCAACAGCAGTTTTTATCCTGTAAGCAGTATAAAGGTTGGATATTACACAAATGACAATCCTTCAAATGCAGTGATAGAAGATTATCATGGAGGCGAAATACTTGGTACAGCTCATGGCTACCATACATTTACTGCAAGGCTTCCTCGTCAATATTACTCTGGAATATGCGGCTTCGTAAAAGTAGATGGTGATGCCGACAACACAAACGACACCACTTGTACCCGCTATTTCGGATATAGTGATGCCTCTGCCGACTCCATATTGATAGAAGAGCAGGACAGAAGTACATGTCGTGTTCAGGTATTTGCCACTAATAGAGGTTCTCTTGGATCTGTGAACAGGAATGTAAGGTATCACATAGAGTTAAACGGCGAAGAGGTTCATTCCGATAACTATATGTGGGGTTATGACGTACCGGGAGCTTCGGTACATAAGATTATGACCTACGAAGTACCTCGTTCTGAAAATCATACTTACAACATCAGAGCATGGATTGACTATCCTAACGATGCTAATCATGCAAATGACACTACCTCAACCTATCGTGTAGCAAATGAAGTTGTCGGTTTATATGACATTGACTCCACAACCGACAGGTTCATACTTGACCAGAACGTACCAAACCCTCTTGACAATGAAACCGAGATAGGTTTTGCTCTTCCTTATGACGGCAAAATCAGTTTGTTCATTGCCAATAACGAAGGCAAGATAGTCTATACGACCAATGGTTCTTACTCCGCAGGGCGTCATAGCTTAAAACTTGACAAGATTACCTTACCTCAGGGTGTTTATTTCTACACAATGGAGTTTGATGGTGCTAAATTGACACGCAAGATGTTGATTTCAAGATAACACCATAAACATTCAATAATCAGAAACGAAGATACGCCAAAATGTATCTTCGTTTCTTTTTTGCCTTCCAAAGTTTTATTTTCATCAAACGCTACTTCATTTTTCTAAAGCGGCGTTTCGTGACGCTGAAACGCCACTTTAGCGTCACGAAACGCCGCTTTAGGAAAATGAAGCGGGGCTTGGCTAAAATGAATGTATAAAATAACGTCCCAAAATGCGGTGTGTGAAATATATTTTGTACTTTTGCAGCGATAAAAAAACAAAAAAATTATGTCACAAATCGTAGGAATACACGCAAGACAAATATTAGACTCACGGGGAAATCCAACCGTTGAGGTAGAAGTTTATACTGAGTCGGGGGCTTTTGGAAGGGCTGCCGTACCTTCGGGAGCCTCAACGGGCATTCACGAAGCTGTGGAGCTGAGAGACGGAGACGATAGTTTCTTTCTTGGAAAAGGCGTCTTACAGGCAGTAAAGAACATAAACACTGTTCTAAATGAAGAGCTGAAAGGCTATCAGGTTACCGACCAAAACGCCATTGACAAACGTATGATAGAGATTGACGGCACACAAAACAAAGGAAAGCTCGGTGCAAACGCTATTCTGGGTGTGTCATTGGCTTGTGCAAAGGCTGCATCTATGGAAACAGGGCAAGAACTCTATCGTTACATCGGCGGAGTGAATGCAAACACATTGCCAATCCCTATGATGAATATTCTAAACGGCGGTTCGCATGCAGATAACGCCATAGACTTCCAAGAGTTTATGGTTATGCCAGTGGGAGCAACCAGTTTCTCGCAAGCATTGCAAATGGGAGCGGAAGTTTTTCATAATCTGAAGAAAGTATTGAAAGACTCAGGTTACTCAACCAATGTTGGAGATGAAGGAGGCTTTGCTCCAAACTTAAAATCCAATGAAGAGGCGATAGAAGTCATTCTTACAGCAATAAAGAAAGCAGGTTACGAGGCAGGCAAAGACATATATATCGCATTAGATCCTGCATCGAGCGAATACTATCTTCCAGAGGAGAAGCTATATCACTTACATAAATCAACAGGTGAAAAACTTACCTCATCGCAAATGGTGGATTATTGGAAGGATTGGGCGAAAAAATACCCTATCATCTCCATTGAAGACGGTATGGCAGAGGACGATTGGGACGGATGGAAGATGATGACTGACGAATTGGGAAATAAAATCCAGCTTGTGGGCGATGACTTGTTTGTAACCAACGTTCAGCGGCTCAAAATGGGCATTGAGCGTAAGGTAGCGAACTCTTTATTAGTCAAAGTCAATCAAATAGGCTCTCTAACCGAAACTATAGACGCCGTAAATCTTGCTTACCGCAACTCATACACCGCAGTAATGAGTCATCGCAGCGGAGAAACAGAAGATACGACCATTGCAGACCTCGCAGTTGCCCTAAACACAGGACAGATTAAGACCGGGTCAGCCTCTCGCACCGACAGGATTTGCAAATACAATCAGTTGCTTCGCATAGAGGAAGGTTTGGGAGAAGAAGCCATTTATTTGGGCAGTCAATTCAAATATGCACGATAACAAAAGGGTAGGGGCGAGCAATGATTCGCCCTTACGTTTTTCTGAGCTAAAGAAAGAGAAAAATGAATGAAGGAGATAGAAAAATAAATGAAGGAGATAGAAAAATGAATGAAGGAAACGCTATTTACAACTCCTTCATTTAGAATTTTGTTTCCTTCATTTATTTTTCTATCTCCTTCATTCATTTTAAGCAATAAAAAAAGGGTAAAAATACAATAAAGAAATGGAAGAAAGATATAGCAAAAGAGGAGTGTCAGCCGCCAAAGAAGATGTGCATAACGCCATAAAAAACATAGATAAAGGGCTATTCCCCAAAGCGTTCTGCAAAGTCATTGAAGACAAACTTACAAACGACCCGCTGTTTTGTACAATTATGCACGCAGACGGGGCAGGGACAAAATCATCTCTTGCTTATGCTTACTGGAAGCAAACAGGCGATATGTCGGTTTGGCGAGGCATTGCAATAGATGCAATAGTTATGAATTTGGATGACCTTTTGTGCGTTGGCGTTTGCGACAATATTCTCCTTTCTTCAACCATTGGTCGCAACAAACGGCTGATTCCGGGTGAAGTTATTGCTGCTTTGATTGAAGGAACGGAAGAGTTTTTGCAACAGATGAGGGATTTGGGAGTAGGAATCTTCTCAACAGGCGGCGAAACGGCTGATGTGGGTGATTTGGTGAGGACTATAATCGTTGATAGCACCGTTACAGCAAGGGCAAAACGCTCAGATATTATTTCAAATGACAGAATTAAGGCGGGGAATGTTGTAGTTGGTTTATCGTCTTGCGGACAGGCTACTTACGAACATCAATACAACGGCGGAATGGGAAGCAATGGCTTGACTTCTGCCCGACATGATGTCTTCAATCATCGGTTGGCTGAGCTGTATCCTGAAAGCTACGACACAGAATTAGACCCAAGCGTGGTTTATTGCGGGACTATGGATTTGACTTCTCCATCTGAGGTAGCGGGTGTTGATGTTGGCAAGTTAGTTCTTTCACCAACACGGACTTATGCACCGATTATGAAGGCTGTTTTGGCACAATATCGGCATCAAATCTGCGGTTTGGTTCATTGCAGTGGCGGAGCACAGACCAAAGTCCTTCATTTCATAGACCAACTGAATGTTGTGAAAGATAATCTCTTTGATTTGCCGCCGTTATTCAGGCTCATACAGCAGCAGAGCGGCACTTCGTTTGAAGAAATGTACAAAGTATTTAATTTGGGGCACAGGTTGGAAGTTTATACTGACGAACTGACGGCTCAAAACATCATTTCAATTTCGCAATCCTTTGGAGTAGAGGCACAAATCATTGGACACGTAGAGCCATGCGACCATCGGCAGGTTTCAATCAGCAGCCCGTATGGACAATTTGTTTATACGATGTAGGGAGAGAGTATTTTGCGGTATTTTTTCAAGATGTTGCTCTAATATGTTGGTGTTTGAGAAAAATTATGTATTTTTGCAATCGTGTAAAACAAAGAGTTAGTGAAATAAAACAATAATTAAAGACAACAAAACATATTTACGTTATGAGCGAGGAAACAAAAAAATTATTAGAAGAAGCAAAGCAGATGATGAGTGGAGCAATTACTCATCTGCAAAAAGAATTGGTTAAGCTGCGAGCAGGTAAGGCTTCGCCAGCTATGCTTGAGGGAGTAAAGGTTGATTACTATGGCACGCCAACATCCATAGAGAACATTGCCAACATAAGCACGCCTGACCCAAAACAAATAGTCATTCAGCCATGGGAGAAATCCATGTTGCAGCCTATTGACAAGGCTATTCTGGCTGCCAATCTCGGCTTCACGCCAAAGGTAGATGCTGATGTGGTTCGGATAGTTCTACCTCCTATTACAGAGGAACGGCGTAAGGAATTGGTGAAACGTGCCAAGACAGAGGCAGAAGACGCTAAGATTGCAATACGTAACGGACGCAGAAACATACTTGAAAAGGTTAAGAAGTTAAAAGACAGTGCTGTTTCGGAAGATGAGATTAAGCAAGCAGAGAAAGATTTGCAGGATTTGACAGATAAGAACGTCAAGGAGACGGACGCTGTTATGGCTGTGAAGGAAAAGGAAATAATGTCTGTATAAGAATTTGATGAAGATACCATTCTCGCCTCCATACATTGATGATGATGTAATAAATGAGGTTAATGATTCGCTGCGTAGCGGCTGGATAACGACAGGACCAAAAGTCAGGTTGCTGGAAGAGGAAATAGCGTCCTTTGTTCATTGTCCCAAAGCGGTAGCTGTTAATTCCTGGACAAGCGGAGCAATCTTGGCTTTGCGGTGGCTTGGAGTTAAGGCGGGTGATGAAGTAATTGTGCCTGCATATACTTACTGTGCAACGGCTATGGCAGTGATGGACTGCGGTGCAACGCCGATTATGGTTGATATAAACGATGATTTGACGATTGATGTTGAACAGGTAGAACGGGCAATCACCACAAGAACGAAGGCTATCTTGCCTGTGGATTTGGCAGGTCAGCCTTGCGATTATCTCAAATTAAGAGACATTATTTCAAAACCTCATATCAAAGAATTATTCCACGCAGAGAGTAAAGTACAACAAGACTTGGGTCGCATATTGCTTCTGTCTGACTCCGCACACTCAATAGGGGCGAGGACGGAAGGCAGAAATGTCGCGGAATTGGTTGATATTGCTGTCCTGTCTCTTCATGCTGTCAAAAATATCACTTCTGCCGAAGGCGGGATTATTTGTTTGAATTTACCCGAACCTTTTAATAACGACATACTGTCTCAATGGTATCGCACAATGTCCCTCAATGGTCAGACCAAAGACGCATTTACCAAATCGCAGGCAGGAGCTTGGCATTATGATATTGTGGCTCAGGGAATGAAAATCAATATGCCGGACGTTAATGCAGCCATTGCTCTGTCGCAAATGAGGAAATATGACTACCTTTTGAGCGAAAGACGCCGTGTTTATGGTCGTTACACCGCCTGCCTGAGCAATTACGATTGGGCAATCTTGCCATACCTTAACACAAACAACGGAAAGCAATCGTCATATCACCTTTATCCTTTGAGAATTAAGGGCATTAGCGAAGAGCAACGAGATAAAATCATCCTCTTTATGGCACAAAAAGATATTGCAACCAACGTCCATTATATTCCTTTGCCGTTGCTGACGCTCTTTAAGCAGCAAGGCTACAATATAAACAACTATCCAAAGTCATTTGCAGCATATCAGCACGAGATAACGCTGCCTTTATATCCCCAACTGACCAATAAGCAAGTTGATTATGTATTAGAAAATCTGCTTGCAGCGTATAAAACCATTGTTTGCCAATAGATGAAACGATGTTTTGACGCAACATCCTCATTTTTTGGGCTTTTAGTGCTGTCTCCTTTCCTTTTGCTGCTCTCAATTTGCGTATTGTTTTCCAGCAAAGGCGGAGTATTTTACCGCCAGCAACGAGTGGGAAGGCATAACAAAGATTTCACTCTCTATAAGTTTCGTTCAATGCGGCTAAATGCTGACAGACAAGGACTTTTGACCGTAGGAGGAAAAGATAGCAGGGTTACAAAGGTGGGCTACTTCATAAGAAAATACAAATTGGACGAGTTGCCGCAGCTATTTAATGTTTTGAAGGGAGATATGAGCCTTGTAGGACCACGACCCGAAGTTAGAAAATACGTAAATCTTTATACACCACGCCAACAGCAAGTTTTAAGCCTGCGACCCGGCATAACAGACCCCGCATCCATTGCTTACCGCAACGAAAACGACCTTTTGGCACGGGCAACAGACCCCGAAAATTTTTATATCACAGAAGTAATGCCATCAAAGCTTGAATTAAATTTGCAATATATCGCAACCCGCTCATTCTTCGGCGACATAAAAATTATATTTCAGACGATTTTTGGGTAGAAACCTTATTTCTTAGTTGCATTAGTAATTTCCGCTTTCGTAAAACGCCACCTTAATTTTCTAAAGCGGCGTTTCGTGACGCTAAATTGGCGTTTCAGCGTCACGAAACGCCGCTTTAGGAAATTAAGGTGGCGTTTCATTTTGCTGAAAGAAAAAAATAAAAAAATAAAGCAAAGGAACAGTCTTCCCAAGCTTTATTTTAATTTGATTTTTTAGCATAAAAAAGAGCAATTACTTCATTTCTAATTGCTCTTTGCTCACTATTTGCTATCAATAAGAGGTTGTAATTTATCCAAAACCCATTTTGGACACCGCAGAGGCTTTTTCGTTTCTATATTTACAAATGCCAATGAGTTATAACCTGAACACAGCACTATTTCTTTACCATTTTCCGACCTGATAACATCATAATAAAATTGTATTTTTGCCATCGGTAACTCCTTTATACAGGTACGAACAATCAGTAACTCATCATAATAGGCTGGAAGGAAATAACGTGCATACTGTTCCACCAATGGCATAAAAATTCCTTTGCTTTCTATCTCTTTATAACCTATTCCGATATGCCGCATTGTCTCCGTACGTCCTTTTTCAAAGAAAAGAAAATAGCGACTGTTGTGCATAACGCCCATTTTGTCCGTATCAACGTATTCAACCCTTGTTGCAAAATCAAAATTGTACATTATAAATAAATTTTACACAAAAAGCCCTCAGCAAAACGCCAAGAGCTTTTGTTATAAGTGCATTTCAATCAAACTTACAAGCGAATGATTCCTTTTTCTACTGAGTTTTTCAAACACGCCATAATACCTTTCTTGTTTATAGTGCGCATTCCAGCAGCCGAAACCTTCAAAGTAACCCACATATCTTCTTCTGGAATGTAGAATTTCTTCACTTGAAGATTTGGATAAAACCTTCTTTTTGTTTTGATGTTGGAGTGCGAAACACTGTTGCCTCCAATAGCTTTCTTTCCTGTTATTTCACAAATTCTTGACATTGCTTTTATGGTTTTTATTTACAAAATCTATCTTTTTTCGGACTGCAAAGGTCGGCATTTTTTTTCAACTTACAAAATTTTTTTGCAAGAAAATGCAAATTAGAGCAAATTTCATCAAAATAATTTTAAATTTAAGGCTGTTGAAAGCAAAAGACAAAAAATCTAAATATCTGAAAAACACTACAAAACAAAGGGATATAAAATTATTTTCTTGAAAAACTTTGCCCATTCAAGAATTTATCGTACTTTTGCACCCTCAAAAAGACTAATTAGCTCAGTCGGTAGAGCACATCCCTTTTAAGGATGGGGTCCTGGGTCCGAGTCCCAGATTAGTCACAAGAAGGCTGTATTCAAAATGAGTATAGCCTTTTTTTGATGCCTTATTTGGCGGTGATATTTGCCCATTTTATGGTTTTTAATTACCTTTGCAGGCTGAAAAGATGAAGTTTCAACAAAACAAGTCTTTCACCTGTCAATACAATTCAATGATTAAACGTTTCAAAATGATGAAAAAAAATATTCTAACCTCCTTTCTGATAGCTGCAATATTGCTTTGCGGTTGCTCAAAAGACGACCGCTCAGTGCCAAAGCCCAAAGCATATATCCGAATGGATGTTCCGCCGCCTCAGTATGTTGTTTTTGACACTTCATCCTTGCCTTTCACGTTCCAATACCCTGATTACGGCGAAGTTGTCCCTAATTCATTTGAGCCAAACAATAACTGGTTCAACTTAGTCTTTGAACGCTACGGCTACATCCTTTACTTAACTTACGTACCTCTTAAAACAGCTTCATCATTAGACACTTTGGTCAGCGATAGCGATAAAATGGCGTATTATTCTCACAGAAAAAGAGCAACAGGTGTCGCTTCACGAGCCTTCAATGACGATTTGAACAGGGTATATGCAACAACCTTTCAGATAAAAGGCTCAGATGTCGCAACGCCTTACCAATTCTACATCACCGATAGCAGTAAGCATTTTTTGAGAGCCTCATTAAACTATACCCAAACGCCCAATAACGATTCTCTTGCCCCAGTTCTTAATCGTATAAGTGCTGATTTGGAACATATTATTTCAACTTTCCGCTGGAAAAGCAAGTAAAATTCTATCACATTAAGGTTTTGTCGCAATAAGCGAAAGAAAGGATTTAGTCGGATATTAAAAGCAATGCGTCTAACCCTTTTTCTGCTGCTTCTTTGCTGGCAATAGCAAGCCCATAAGGCGTAATAAGAACAGCAAAGGAGGCAAAAAGACCGCCACAATAAGCATCCAACCCGCCCAACGATAGATATAATCGCCGTGACGAACGTAAAAAGTCCTTTGGTCTTGCAAATAGATTGTGGATTTGAGACTCTGACGTTGCCAATAGTCGGTTTGCTGTAATATATCCCCGTTTGGAGCTATGAAACACGAAGTTCCGGTGTTGGCAGCCCTGCAAACATAACGCCGATTCTCTATTGCACGAAGCCGTGATAAAGACTTGTGTTGCCGATAGCCTTGTGTGTTGCCCCACCATCCGTCATTGGTGATACAGAACAGGACTTGGTTTCCCGTAAGTGTGAATTTGCGAACCAGACCGCCCACAACGCTTTCGTAACATATTAAAGCAGAAGACGTAATGCCTGTATTAGTGTTATGAAAACAGCGAATGGAGTCGTCAATGGCAAGAGTCCCCACCGTGCCTCCAAGATTGAGAGCAAGGGATTCAAGAAATGGAATGTATTTTTTAAGAGGCATTTTCTCAACCGTTGGTGTCAGGTAAATTTTCCGCCGTATTGACAAATTGTCATACTGATTTGCCCTGCCGATACTAAGAGCTACGTTGCTACAATCGTAAAAGAGGCTGTCCGTTCCTCGTATATATCTTGCGGCAACACTCTTTTGTCCAATTGGAAGCAAACGTCTTGTGCTCATTCCAGCAATCCAGTTAAGGCGAGGATAGTTTTCGTTAAATTGAAGTATTTTTTCAATAGAGCCAACGTTCATTATGTTGTGTTCCCATGCGTATTCCTGCAAGCAGCTCTCAGGAGCAACAACGTAATCTGTCTTTTTATCAACCTCAGCCGAAGCCATAGCAAGCAGAATTGATGTTACGCTGTCGGCAGATAAAGAGTACTGCTCGTGATATGGGTCAAGGTTGGGTTGAAGTAAAACAATATCCGCCGGTTTGCTCATATCAGGCTCGTAAGACCAGTACATAATGAGCGAAATCAAAGGAGGAGCGAAGACCAAACAAAAAGTTACAAAAACATAACGAAGATACATTTCGTAGCGGTTAATACTGCGGATTGTCAAAGCAACAAAGGCGTTAGTCAATGTAATCCACAGCGTTCCACCTCCTACACCTGTGTATTCATACCACTGAACCAAGCCCGGGAAATCTGCAAAGCCGTTACCAATATTAAGCCACGGGAAGTTCAAATCCCAACTTGTGTTA
The DNA here is from genome assembly GCA_031260565.1 of Bacteroidales bacterium. Lineage (GTDB taxonomy): Bacteria > Bacteroidota > Bacteroidia > Bacteroidales > P3 > JAISGN01. The sequence continues at coordinate 4,248 of JAISLH010000109.1, read as the reverse complement.
ATGCTTTCAAATATTAGCCACAGCAAAGGGAAGAAAAGCATCGTTCGTTTGCTGTTTCCTATCCATATTCTCATCCAATGATACATCGTAAAGAACAAAGCCATCAGTGAAGCCTCAAAAAACGGCACTATAATCGCAAACCACGCTGACATTGCGACCCACCAAGTGCGTGAAAGAGTAAAAATAGAGAAGGCAATAAAGGAGTAGAAGAATATTTTGCTGCTTTGGTTTCCTTTTAAGTCTCTTTGCTGCAGTATTCTGTTTTCCCAGAGCAACAAAGGCACAAAAGCGTACAACAAAAGTAAAGGAAAACCAATCGGAAACCAGCTTGCCGCCAGCAGAAGTCCGCTTTGGAGAGCGACACTCCAAGGTTTGAATTGTTTGAATGTAACAACCGCTAAAGCCATATTTTTATATAATTTTTTAGTTCTTAATAGGGTGCAAAAATACTCTTTTTTTACAAATATGAGGTATTTATCTAATAAATTATGTTTTTTTTTCAAAAGCCCATAATAAGAATGTATAAAATTGCAATTTTATTTTGATATTTCCGAATTTCGTTTTTTCACGCCCAAACATCAAAAAAAACTCATAGAATCAACGAAAAATTTGACGAAATCACGCAATAATTTAGCGGAATCAAGTAATAATTTAGTGAAACCAAGCCTTAATTTTCTGAAACTTGACTTCCGTACGCTGAAGTCAAGTTTCGCTATACGGAAACAAAGCTTCACTTGACTGAAATCAAGTTACAGTTTCATGAAGTCAAGTTACAATTTCACGAAGTCAAGTTATAATTTTCTAAAGTCAAGCTTCAGCAAATTAAAGCTTGACTTCATGAAATTATATCTTGACTTTAGCAGAGCCGAATATCGCAAAAAAAGGGCAGTCTCAAAGACCACCCCCCAAAAAATAAATATTATGAAAAAGTTTTGTTTAATACATTCCGCCCATACCTCCCATGCCGGGAGCACCAGCAGGCATTGCAGATGTATCTTCTTTAATGTCCGAAAGGACACATTCGGTCGTCAAAATCATACTTGCGATTGACGCCGCATTTTCAATAGCTATGCGAGCGACCTTTGCAGGGTCTATCACGCCAGCCTTACGTAAATCCTCATAGACTTCAGTGCGAGCATTGAAACCAAAATCGCCGTCCATCTCCTTAACTTTATTGACTACCACAGAGCCTTCAAGACCGGAGTTTTCTACAATTTGGCGAAGTGGTTCTTCCAAAGCACGCCGTATAATTTGGATTCCTGTTTCTTCATCTTCATTTTCACCCTTCAAAGTAGCCAAAGCATCTATTGCACGAATGTAAGCAACGCCTCCACCAGGGATTATGCCTTCTTCTAATGCAGCACGAGTTGCGTGAAGAGCGTCATCAAAACGGTCTTTCTTCTCTTTCATCTCCACTTCGGAAGCAGCACCGACATAAATCACTGCAACACCACCTGCCAACTTGGCAAGACGCTCCTGCAATTTCTCTCTGTCGTAATCAGATGTTGTTTTTTCAATTTGAGCCTTGATTTGATTGATGCGACTCTCAATATTAGCTTTTTCACCTGCACCAGAAACGATGGTAGTGTTATCTTTATCAACCGTTATCTTTGAAGCTGTGCCAAGCATTTCAAGAGTTGCGTCTTCTAACTTAAAGCCTTTGTCTTCCGAAATAACAGTGCCTCCTGTCAAAATGGCAATGTCTTCCAGCATTTCTTTTCTTCTGTCGCCAAAACCGGGAGCTTTAACGGCTACAATCTTCAATACGCCTTTCAGACGATTGACTACCAATGTTGCAAGAGCCTCTCCTTCTATATCTTCTGAGATTATCAACAAAGGGCGTCCTGTTTGCATAGTCTTTTCTAAAACAGGAAGGAACTCCTTCATATTTGAAATCTTCTTATCGTAAATCAGAATGAAAGGATTTTCATAAACAGCTTCCATTTTCTCGGTATCGGTAACGAAATACGTTGAAAGGTAACCGCGGTCAAATTGCATACCCTCAACAACCTTAACAGTCGTATCCAAGCCCTTTGCTTCCTCAATCGTGATAACGCCTTCCTTCTTCACCTTGTCCATAGCCTCTGCTATCATCTGCCCAATGAATTTATCATTGTTAGCAGATATGGTAGCCACTTGCTCTATCTTGTCTTTTGCATTACCAATCTGAGTTGAGCGTTTCTTCAAATCTTCTGTTACAACAGCAACAGCCTTGTCTATACCACGCTTTAAATCCATTGGATTAGCACCTGCTGTAACGTTTTTCAAGCCTGTATTAACTATTGCTTGAGCTAAAACGGTTGCTGTTGTTGTTCCGTCTCCTGCTTGGTCGGCTGTCTTTGATGCAACTTCTTTGACCAATTGCGCTCCCATATTTTGGATAGTATCTTGCAACTCTATTTCCTTTGCAACCGACACTCCGTCTTTGGTAATCTGCGGAGCACCGAATTTCTTATCAATAATAACATTTCTACCCTTTGGTCCCAATGTTATCTTTACTGCATTTGCCAAAGCATCTACGCCAAGACGCAACTGCTCACGGGCTTCTACGTTAAATTTTATATCTTTTGCCATAGTTTGTTGTTGTTTTTGTGGTTATAAATTAAATTACTGCGTAAATATCGCTCTCTCGCATAATCAAATACTCTGTTGCGTCAATCATAATCTCCGTTCCCGAGTACTTGCCGTAAAGAACAACATCACCAACCTTTACAGTCATCGGCTCGTCTTTCTTTCCGCTACCAACGGCTATCACTTCACCTTTCATAGGCTTTTCTTTTGCTGTGTCAGGAATAATAATTCCGGCAGCTGTCTTTTGTTCTACTTCGGCAGGTTTAACCAAAACTCTGTCCGCTAATGGTTTTACATTCACATTTGCCATAATTCAATCTGTGTTTTTAATTGTTATTTTACTTTATTGTTTGTTTTACTCCCTCACATATACCAACAATTATGCCAAAACGCCTTTAACTGACATTTTGGCACAATAGACATAATGCCTTAACTTGACTATTGTCCTATGGGCAAAGTTTGAATTGGCTGTGTCGGCTGAGCTGGTTGCTGAGTTGGTATAGTAGTCTTAATAGCATTAGGGTTCAAATCCGTTTTCGTAGTGTCTATCGTTGCCTGCTTTGGAACTAAGGACGTAGCAGCCAAAGACAAAACGAGCAATGCTACGGCTAAGCCCCATGTAGTTTTTTCTAAGAAGTCTGCTGTCTTTCTTACACCCATCACTTGCGTTTGAGAAGCAAAATTTGCTGCCAATCCGCCACCTTTACTGTTCTGTACAAGCACCACAAGTGCTAATAAAATAGCAACTATAATTGCTAATATTGTTACAAATACATACATAGTTTTAATCTTGTTTTTGTTTATAATTTAATTATCTTCAATCTTCTTAATTTGATTTGCAAAGTAAATACTTTTTTCTGGATTATCGGCTATCAGTTGTTTATAAATTTTTATTGCCTTATCCTTATTACCCTGTTTTAGATACACTTTAGCCATTGTTTCTGTTACAATTTTGAAGTCTTCGCTAACACTGTTTTTCACGTTTTTTTCAATGCTAAACTCTTCATTTTGCTCATTTTTCGCCTTTAGCTTTGTAGCCGTGTCAGCCTGCAAAAAATTATCTACCAATTCCTCTTTCGTCCTATTGCCATGCTGATTGGACGTTTCAAAACAGGCATCAGACTCTTCAACATCTTGCCTTGTTTTGCTAATCAGAGCCATTTCTTGTATCTTCTCAATATTTGTTTTGAGCAAACAGCGGTCTGGACAATTCACAGCGGCATCTCGCAAAGCGTCTTCCCGAGTCAGGTGGTTAATCTTTTCGGAAATTTTAGCTTTATAAAGGTGCAACAGCGAGGAATAAGGAAATTTTTCGCTCATTCTACCTATCGTCAGAAAGGTATGAAGAGTTAAATCACTATCCTCTATCTTCAATATATTATTAAGAGTTGTCCTGTCCATCTAATACAAAAACGTTCTTTTAAGGGTTGCAAAGGTAAGAAAACTATCTGACTTAACACACTTTTATGCAAAAAAAAGCAAAAATAAACCAAACACTCCGCTTCCCCAAACACCACCTTAATTTCCTAAAGTGGCGTTTTAAGAAAATGAAACGCCGTTTCAAGAAAATAAGGCGGCGTTTTAGTTTCCCCAAATGTTATTAGGTGAAATCAAAATGAAAAGTTGGTGATTTTGAAGGCTACTTATCCTAATCGTTCCAGCATTTCGCTGCATATA
>JAISLH010000032.1 GCA_031260565.1 Bacteroidales bacterium | reverse complement strand
ATGCTCCTGTATTACTTGATTTGATTAAAAGAAAAGAGGAAGAGATGATAAAACAGCAAGCGTATATGCAAAATGGCAGTTAGTTCAATGGTATTTCTTTTTTTATCATTTGATTTTGTTGCCAGTCAAAAAGTGTTACCTGTCGTATCTGATAATAACTTTGATAAATTGTTTGCAGAAGTTTAAGATATTCAAGTTCTGAATTTGCCTTTTGCTGCTCTGCATTGGAGTATTCAAGGAAATTTATTTTGCCACTGATAAAACGTTCTTTTGTTATGTAGTAACGTTTGTCGTTCAGGTCTTTGGTCTTTTCAAGAGTATTTACTTGAAGTGCCTTTGTGTTGAAGTCATTTACCAGCTTTTCTATTGCCTGTCTGTTGTCCTGCTTTTGCTGCTCTATGCTTAATTCCGTGTTTATCTTTGTGATTTCTGCCGCTTTGCGTTGATACTTTTTCTTACCAAAATCAACTATTGGAATGTTAAGGCTCAATGTAACTACTTCCTGATTTAACAATCCATTATACACATCGGGTATTGACTTGTCCGTCTTTGACAATCCAAGTGTGCCATTAAGTTCCAATGAAATCCCATTACTCTTTTTTATTCTGTCATAATTGCTTTCTGCCTCTAACATTTGCCGTTGATGCGTAAGGGTAATCATTCCGTTCCCTTCCGCTTTTCTATATGCCTCTTCGCTGTCAATGTAATTCAATTTCAAATTCGCAGGCTCTTGCAGAGAAATCGTTTTGTTTTTCTCTGTTCGCAGAATGTTGTAAAGAATATCAAAATTTGATTTAAGAGTATTCTCTTTTTCTGCTACCGCAAGTTCATAATTCAGTTTGCTGACCTCAACCTGCAACAACTCATCTTCGGTTATCTTACCTGCCTGATAACGTTGTGTCATTATATCAAACAAAGTATCCGCATTGGCAAGATTTGTTTTGCTTATATATAAATCTCTCTGTGCAACGAGGCAATCAAAATATGCCGTTACAACTTTTTCATTTAATATCTCCGTTTGTTCAATGCATTTCTGCTGGGCTTCTCTGTATTTTAATGGCTCTATCTTCCTGTCCCATCTGTAAGCATTGTAACCAAAGAGAGGTTGCCGCAACCCTATGTTTATCGGTGTTGCGAGATAGGAAGTCGTTTTGTTGTCCGTATACAAATCCAATCGCTGCAAACCTGTTGAAAGATATATTTCACCACTTGTCCAGGGCAGGGGTTGAGTTAATGACAATGTCCCCGAATATGAGCCAACGGATTGAGAAACAAATGCCTCCGTACCATCGGGTAGGGTGATTTTGGAAATGGAGCGGTTGAAGGCAGGTATCGTCCCACCAAAATAAAGGGAAGGAGTGTATTGTCGTTTGTAAAACTTGTAGTTATATTCTGCTTGCTGTAAATCGTTCTTTGTCTGCTGTATTTCCAATGAGTTTTTTTCTGCAATCCCAAAACAATCTTCCAATGTAAGCGTATTTTGACTGAAACACATTACAGACAACGATGCAAAGAACATAAGCAATAATATACGGGATTTCTTATTCATTATTCAGTCTGATTAAAATTCTGCCATTTTAAGAAAGTCCCTTATATGAATATGCCTTATCCCCTTATAGTTTTTTCCTGCTCCAAAACCATCCATTGATACAACATATTTAGGGTAATTATTGTTTATCTTCAACAGGTTGCCAAACTCCCTCTGTCTTGTTTTCTCATCGGGCAGAAGATATGTAACCTGCACATAAACCTTCGTATCATTTTTAAGCCCAACAAAATCTATTTCCAAATTATCCAATTTTCCTATAAATACCTGATAATTGTTTATTCTCAAATGCAAATAAACCGCATTCTCCATAAGTTTGTTTATATCAGTAGAAAATTCCAAATGCTGTTTGCAGTTTCTTAATCCCAAATCCTCAAAATAATACTTGTCATTGACTTCAAATTTCTTTAAGCCTTTGATGTCTATACGTTGCACTTTGTTTATGATATAGGCGTTTTGCAATGCTTTCAAGTAATTGACAATAAGATTGACCGACATTTCAACCTTCTGTGATTTCAAAAATTTATGGATATTGTTTGCCGAAAATAAATTTCCTACATTATCAGCCATATAGTCGGTCAATGTTTCCAAAAAATCTACGTTTCTTATATTTTCTCGACTTACAACATCTTTCAACAATATGGTAGAATAAACATTTTTCAGATACTCGAAGGCTACTTCGTCATTGAGTTCCAACTTTGCCAAATGAGGCATACCTCCATAAGTAAGATATTTTTTTAGGGTATCATCATTATTTTGCAACTTATGAAATTCCATAAACTCCACGTAACACAAAGAATGTATTCTAATCTCTACATATCGTCCAGACAAATATGTAGATAATTCACTTGAAAGCATCTTGGCGTTGCTCCCCGTGCAGAATATATCACAATATTCTTTTGCCTGCAAACTTCTTAATGTGTTTTCAAAATGCTCAATATCCTGTATTTCGTCAATGAAAAGATAGTTTTGCTTTTTCTTATTCAGTTTTGTTTCAATCAATGCAGATAAATCAACATCATTTCTAATTGCTCTGTATTGGTCATCTTCCTTGTTGATATAAATAACATTGGCATTTCTGTTCTCTTTGGTTATTTTATTTACCAACTGCAACATAATATAGCTCTTGCCAACTCTTCGCTGACCTGTTAATACTTTTATTACGCCCTTGTTAATAAAGGGTTCTATTTTATTGCTGTATAATGTTCTGTTTATTATCTTCATTTTGCTATGATTTATATCTTTTAGAAGCTGCAAAACTACAAAATTTATTTATTATACACAATAAAATATTTTATTTATTTATTATTGCTTTTATAGGGTTAATAAATTTATCCAGCAACCGCAGGTCTTCGGTAATTATTTCCGCTGTGCCGCTCATCTGTTGGCTAAACTTTAATTCCTTGCCATAATTTGTTATCAGTCTGCTTGGGAATTCCACTTCAAGCATATAGTATTGTCCATCCTTTTCCTGAACAGGCACAAGGGAAATACTTTTTATTCTAACCTTCACCATTCCATACTCCATAGAAGGGAAGTTATCAAACTTCACATTAACCATCTGTCCTTCCTTGACCTTGCCTGCCCCCTGCGGCGGAAGAAGGATTTTACCAATGATTTTTGTATCTTCCTTTGGAACAACGCTTGCAAAGGCTTCACCTGCATTTATGTTCTGGTTCTTTTGCCAGTATCTTGTCATTGTTACTATGCCACTGACAGGGCTGATGAAAAGATAAGTCTGTTCCCACGTCTTTATGTCGTTTGTTAGTGCCTCCCAAGCACCATTCAAAGCAATGGTCAGTTGGTTAAGGTTATCTGTGTATTGTTTTTGCAGTTCAATAATGTTTTGTTCCAACTGCAATATGCTTACTTTTTGATTGTCTATGTTGATTTTGGCATTGGCAAAAGTCTGCTGTGCCTGTATGTAAGTTTGCTTGGATGTCTGATAATCCGAAAGGGATATTGCTTTCTTTGCAAACAATACGGAATCGGCAGCAAAGGTTTGCTGTGTTATTGTAAAACTTTGTCCGTCCAATGCCAACTGAGTTTGCAGTTTCTGGACAAGGGTTTTCTGTGCCGCCAACTGCCTTTTGGCAATATCGGCTTTCCTGTGATAGTAATCCGTCTTTACAAATGTTTGATAGTCGTTGTATGCTTTCACAAAGGCATAGTAACCTTGCTGCAAAGTGCCGAGATTTAGCTGTTCTGTAAATAATGTATCATTAAAAAGGCTGTCATTGATAGAAAAATTGACTATGCTTTCCTTTAATTTCTGCACGTCAGAAAGGTTGGCTGTATTTTCAATCATTGCTATTATATCGCCCTTGCTTATTGATTGCTTTTCACTTACAAATATGCTGTCAATCCTTCCTGATGACTTAGCTATCATATCGGCAGGCAAGTTCTCAGTGTTTATTGTTATCGTTGCCTTTACTATGTCTGGGTATTTGAAAAAGTAACTGCCAACAAAAATCCCTGAAATGACTATGAAGATAATCGTTATTCCGTAGCGTATCATCCAGCGTGGCGGACGCCCAAGTATTTCCTGCACTTCTTCACTGCGTAATTCTATCTTGTCGGGAGTAGAATATTTACTCGCTTTCTTCTGTAAATCCTTTTCTGTTTCCATATCACGAGCCTAACTCTAACTGATTTTTTACCAAACTGTAATACTCTCCCTGTAATGCCGTCAATTCCTTATGTGTGCCGCTCTCGGTTATCTTGCCATTATTCAGCACAACGATTTTGTCCGCATTCTTCACCGTACTTAATCTGTGAGCAACGATTACCGCCGTCCTGCCTTTAAGGAAATCATTTAGGTTTTCCATAATAACCTTTTCGTTGTTCGCATCCAAAGCATTGGTAGCCTCATCAAAGAAAAGGTATTCAGGGTTCTTATATATTGCCCTTGCAATAAGTATTCTCTGCCTCTGTCCCTGACTAATGCCTTTGCCTTCCTGTCCTATCTTTGTGTTAAATCCCAACGGCATTCCCTCTATCATATCCTGTATGTTGGCTATCTTAACGGCATTAAGTAACCTTTCCCTGTCAATATGCTCTACACCTACGGCGATATTTTTTGCTATGCTTTCGGAAAAGATGAATCCGTCCTGCATCACCGCTCCTATTCTGTCCCGCCACGCACGATTGCTTACATTGGTGAGATTGATATTGCCAACCTCTATATCCCCACTCGTTAGTGGATAAAAGCCCATAAGGAGTTTTACAAGTGTTGTCTTCCCACTGCCACTCATTCCTACTATTGCTGTTATTTTACCTTGCTCTATTGTAAGATTAAGGTCTTTCAGAACTGCCTCACCCAAAGGGTCATAATGAAAGGTAAGGTCTTTGATGTAAAGGCTCTTGTCTTCGGGGAAGATACTTATCTTTTCGTCATCTGCATTCTCTTCGTCTTCTCGGTTATGTATCTCTCCCAAACGCTCCATACTTATCTTTGCGTCCTGTGCCGACTGAATAAATCCTATCACCTGACTTATCGGAGCATTGAGTTGCCCAATGATATACTGAACAGCCATCATCATACCCAAAGTCATATTGCCCGTGATAACCGCCTGTGCCGCAAAGAAAGAAATGATTATGTTCTTTGTTTCATTGATAAAAAATGCTCCACTCTGCTGATACTGCGAAAGTGCCAACCCCTTTATGCTTATCTTAAACAATTTTGCCTGTATGTTTTCCCATTCCCAGCGTTTTGGCTTCTCGCAGTTGTTAAGTTTTATTTCCTGCATTCCCGTTATTAACTGATAGAGGTTACTCTGCTCTGCCGATGCCTGTGCAAAACGTTTATAATCCAATTCTTTTCTCTTTTTCAAAAACAACACTATCCAAAGAACATACAAAGTGCTTGCTATCAAGAATACAGCCAGCAAAGTAAGGTTATAAAAAGCAAGAACACAGGTAAAGATGACAAAGTTGAGCATTGAAAACAGAGTGTTGAGCGTTGCCGATGTTAGAAAACTTTCTATTCTGCGGTGGTCGCCTATTCGCTGCATCAAATCACCTATCATTTTAGTATCAAAAAAGCCTATGGGAAGTTTCATAAGTTTGAGCAGAAAGTCCGAAATGATTGAGATGTTTATCCTTGTGCTTATATGCAGCAATATCCAACTTCTTATGAACTCAACGGCAGTCTGGGCTGTGTAAAGCGTTAATTGTGCAATGAGAATAAGGGTAATAAAACTCAAATTGTTGTTACTGATACCATAATCTACTATGCTTTGGGTCAGGAATGGGAAAATGAGTTGCAGCAACGTGCCGAGCAGCATTCCAAGAAACAACTGAACAATCAGTTTTTTATATGGTCGCAGGTATTTTAATATGAACTTGAACTTCGTTTTGTCTGCCTTTTCGTCCTCCATTGTGTAGAAGTAGGGGGTTGTTTCTAAAAGCAGAGCAATACCCTCGTCCCTGCCGTCTGTTTTGAGGCTCAACCAATTTGTTAGAAATTCCTTAATGGTGTATTTTATCAAGCCCTGTCCGGGGTCGGCTACATAGACAGAGCCTTTCAACTTGGTTATATCGGTATTTTCGTTTTCTAACCGCTTTTTGTCTTTTTTACTTATTTTGATTTTATATACAACAACGAAATGGTTTTGTCGCCAATGGGCTATGCAGGGCAAGGGGGCTTCGGTAAGGGTTTTGAAGGTTGCTCTTACGCCAAGCGTTCTAAAACCTATACTTTCGGCTGCCTCACTCAACCCCAACAAACTTGCTCCCTCACGTGTAATGAAACTGCGTTGCCGCAACGTGTCCAATGAATAAGCCTTGCCGTAGTACTTGGCTATCATTCTTAAACAGGTTGCTCCACAATCCATGGCGTCTAATTGGCGATAAAGAGAAAATTTTGCCATTCTATGTGTTACGTTGCTGTATAATTAACCTAACTTGTCCTATTACAGAATTATATATACTTTCTTTGGGGCAAAATGGTAAACTGTTTTCTATTTTTTTCTGAATGCACATCCCTGCACAAGAAGGGAGCACTTCACATTTTAAGCAAGATGGATTTTCAAAAAAAGAACTCATAAAATAGTTATAATAATTTGCATTAGAAACATGCTCTCCGTCCTCATTTAAATATCCGATAGAATATTTATTATCAAAATTTCTTGCCGTGCATTTATATAACAAACCATCATAGTTAACAACATATTGTAGCATATTTTCAGTATAGCAACCTATTCCACGAGAAGAAGGCATATATATATTCTCAACATCATATCCTTTTTGGGCAAAGATGCTTAATTGCTCAAATACCTTGGATGTTATTTCATTCACTCCTTCTTTGTATTGCCATATTATTTGAGGATTAATACGTAGATTTTTTCTTATATCTTCGGGAAATGAATCTGCTATTTGCGATATATAAGGTAAGTTTTTAGGTGAGTAATTTATTCTTACTGTAATTCCAACGTTTGATATTTGCCTGCATAGATTAGTTATATTTTTGATAATAGTATCATAAGTGTTTTTGTCATCTTGTGCAAAACGACTTTTATTATGAAACTCTTTACTCCCGTCCAAAGTAATTTGAAAATTATTTAGTTCAATTTCATTCATTCTTTCCATTGTTTTATCTGAAATTAAATATCCATTTGTTGTAATGGAGTGTCGAAAACGAATTTTTTCTTTATTGCACAATTTCTTGATATATTTTGCTATGGGATACATAACATCTTCAAAGTACATTAGAGGCTCTCCTCCAAACCAACCTAATTCAAACAATGATATTTTACTACTAAGTATCAATTTGTTTACAAAAGAAATAATTTTGTCAATTGTTTGAGAGTCCATTTTACTTGCAATATGCCCTTCATAGCAGTACCAACATCTAAAATTACAATTCAATGTAGGCATTATCGTTAGCCTTATGTGGTGATTGCCATATCTTCTAATCCTATTTCTCTGTAACATTATAAGTTCTTCTTGCAACTCATAATCACATAAGAAATTACTGCTTAGTAAAAAATCTTTTTCTTCATTAGAAATCTTTTTTTCTGATATTTCATTATTCTTTATAACATAAAATAAGTCCTCTTCAAATTCGCTTAACGCATTCGTTAATTGATTAAAAATGTAAAACTTATTACCTTCAATTAAATAAATATTATATTTACTTGCTTTAAATTCCATTATTTTTTTGATTTAGTTTTTCCATTATTTCATCTACAAATTCGAATATACCATCTTTGCCCGTCATATATTCTTCTATTGAACGTTCATAATGATAATCAGGTCTAATACCCTGCTCAAACATTCCCGCAGGGGTAATTGGAAAACGTGTGCAAACACGATAATAAAAGCCATAAAGATTTCTTACAAATGGCGCACCTGTAGAACCAGCCGTAGGCATTCCAACTATTATTGCACGATTTGGATAGTGGAGTTTTAGTGTTATCAGAAAATCTTCCGCAGCCGAGCAAGTTTTTTCGCTTGTAAGTATTATTAACGGCTGGGTATATAATGGCAAATCTTTTTTAATTAGTACTTCTGCAGCAAGAGTATCTAAAATAGTTTCTTCATAATAGGCTTTATATGACTCAATGCCATAACCCATTGCTGCATAATAAGCATTATCTCTCCTTGTAATTGATCTGTATGTAACCAAAGTATCAATATCTAAAAAAGACATGAGCAGGGTATCGGCTTCCAATTCATTGCCTCCATAGTTTTCTCGCAAATCCAAAATAATATATGAAATATCTTTCTTACTTTTCATACTTTCTTTGATAGATACTGCAATATTGGCATTATCAAAATTATCATATCGCATATAAATAACATCTTTCCTTTTTGAAAGGAATTCCATATCTGTAGCATTGTTCAGACTAGAAAAGTAAGAGCTTGCTATATCTTCTTTTGATTTCAT
>JAISLH010000019.1 GCA_031260565.1 Bacteroidales bacterium | reverse complement strand
CAGTTCAGAATGCAGGTTAGTCCTCTTGATTGTACGGGCTGTGGAAACTGTGCTGATGTTTGCCCTGCTAAGACAAAGGCTTTGGAGATGAAGAGTCTGTTGTCTCAAAGCGAAGAGGTAGAGCATTGGAACACCATAACGGCAAATGTAGCATATAAAGAGAACTTGGTAGATAAATCAAAGAGCATCAAAAATTCTCAGTTTGCTAAGCCTTTGTTTGAGTTCTCTGGAGCGTGTGCCGGTTGCGGTGAAACACCTTATATCAAACTTATCACCCAACTCTTTGGCGAGCGAATGATGATTGCAAATGCTACTGGTTGTTCCTCCATCTATGGTGGGTCTTGCCCATCTATGCCTTACACAACAAATGCCGAAGGCAAAGGTCCAGCGTGGGCTAACTCATTGTTTGAAGACAATGCAGAGTTTGGCTTGGGTATGGCTGTTGCAACACGCAAAATGAGAGAGAGAGTAGCCAAACTAATGCAAGACGGCTTAACTTGCACTTGTTGTTCTGATAGTCAAAAAGAATTATTCAAGCTTTGGTTGGACAACAGCGAGAACGCCGAAATTACAACAGATGTTTATAATAAATTACTCCCTACTTTAGAGCAATGCGGCTGTGATGTATGCAAAGGCTTGTTTGAAAACCGCCAATACATCATCAAGAAATCGCAATGGATATTCGGTGGTGATGGCTGGGGTTACGACATTGGTTACGGCGGACTTGACCACGTTATTGCATCGGGCGAGAATGTGAATATACTTGTCCTTGATACCGAGGTTTATTCCAATACGGGCGGACAGGCATCAAAGGCTACTCCTGTGGGTGCTATTGCCAAGTTTGCGGCATCGGGCAAGCGAATACGCAAAAAGGATTTGGGAATGATCGCCACCACTTATGGCTATGTTTATGTTGCACAGGTTGCAATCGGGGCAAATCAAAGCCAATACCTGAAAGCATTGAAAGAGGCAGAGGCTTACAACGGACCATCGCTCATAATTGCTTATGCACCATGTATCAATCACGGCTTGAAACTCGGAATGGGCAAGACGCAGGAAGAGGGCAAGCGTGCTGTTGAGTGTGGTTATTGGCACTTGTGGCGTTACAATCCAGAGTTGGCAGAACAGGGACAAAATCCATTCACGCTTGATTCCAAAGAGCCAGACTGGACAAAATTCCAAGCCTTCATTGATGGCGAAGTTCGTTATAACTCCTTGAAGAAAGCCTTCCCTGACGAAGCCGCACAACTCTTTGCAGCATCGGAAGAGAATGCCAAATGGCGTTATAAAACCTATTTGCGAATGGTTAGCGAAGATTGGAGCAAATAAGCGGATTTCTATTCATTAAATTTATTACGGCGTTTCCGATTTCACGAAACGCCGTTTTAATTTTCTATTACGGCGTTTCGTGAAATTGAAACAACATAAGAATAAAATCAAAACGACTGCTAAACAAATAGCAGTCGTTGGAAATAACTTTCTTAAATTTAACAAATATTACAGAGTCGTTCTGCTGACAACACCCATAATGTCTTGTTTCATTTCTGAAAGCAAGCGAGAATCAAATCCTTTTATCCACTCTACCCCATTCTTAAATTCGGCTTCTGTTTTCAAATCTACCTTTTTTCTATCAGCAGAAAATTTGAAAACCACACGAGTTCGGTAGGTTTCTGTGTATTTACCTTTTTTATTCCAAGTATAAATCCAGTTTGTTCTGCCATAGCCTCCTTCTTTTGAAATCATATCCATTTCAAATCGTTTGGCAACGACATCAACAACCTCATTAAAGGACTTGTCATAAGATAAATCTTCTCTAATAAGAATTGAACTCCATGTTCCTCCATCTGTTGACTTAACAAAAGAGGAAGGATACATAGACCCGCAAGACACAATAACCATTGATAACATGCTTAATGTCAATAGTGAAAATAGTCTTTTCATTTTAATAAAGATTTTCGTTAATGCCTACATCTTTACAGGATTTTCGGCTTCCTCCTGCCTACCTTTTATTTAGACTCTCTTTTCGGCTTGTTCAGAGTTATTTTCAAAATGGGCATAAAAATAGCGGACTTCTTATCCGCTCTCAATGGTTTTCCACGACCAACAATAGTCAATAAGTAAGCCCGCACTCTGCGAGCGTCTACTTATTCTTACTATTGTCTCTTTTGTGGAAATTTATGAGAGCAAGAATAGCGTTAAACGCTTTTAATATGTCTGTTTATGTTCTTCTACATCTGTTTTTCTTTTATTGTTTCTAATTACTTTATATCTAAATTATTTTTATCTCGTTTTAAGAGGCTGCAAAGATACAAAACATATTTCAATTTCATATATTTTATTAGCTTAACAAACCTTCTATTTCTGTTTTCAAAGAAGGAATATGACGTTTGAGAATAACCCAAACGATTGAATTGTCAATGTTATCGTAAGAATGAATGAGCCTGTTACGAAAATCTATCATTTGTTTGGCATTGTTTAACTGAACTCCTTCCTGCGATAATTTATTCACAACCTCACCGATGATTGCTAACTGACGCTCAACAGCACTTTGCGTTTTCAAATCATTATTATAATCTTCAAAAGATTTAATACCCTGCATAAACGCCTCAATCATAGATATTGCCGATTGAATATCAAATAAGTATTTGCTTGCTTTGTCCATCGTAAATCAGTTTTTTGGTTCGTTCTATTTCTTTTAAAAGATAGGGATTGGTCAATGAGTTTTCGGTCAGCAAATCAACTTTTCTCCCAAAAATTCTTTCCAAATCTTCCCACAAGGTTAGTAACAATTCTCCTTTTTGTTCAGGCTGCAAGTCGTCAGTTTCAATCAACACATCAATATCACTGCTTTGCTCATTGAAACGGGGAGTTAATGCCGAGCCGAATAAATAAAGTTTTTTTACAACCATATTTCTTATCAAGGCATTGCTCAAATTCTGTCTGTATTGTCCAATTTCTATCATAAATCTACTTATTAGAAAGTGCAAAAGTAGAAAAAATAATTAAAGTGAGGACTTTTTTCATAAAATCGGCTAAAATTTTAATGAAATATTGCTTCGCTGTTATCAAATGAAGTCGGTTTGCCGTAGCAGTGGGCGGTTCTGTCTTTATTTATTCGGTCTTTTGTTCATCTTTTTTATGAAGATTAGAGAATACAACGGTAAAAGTTTTGAAATGGGAAAATTATTTTTCATTGATTGAATGAAAGGAAAATAAGAAAAGGCTGTTCCCAATTTCACGGAACGCCGTTTTAACTTTCTGAAACGCCGTTTTAGAATTTTATTACGGCGTTTTAGAATTCTAAAACAGCCTTTCAGAAAAACAATGTTTTTTTACTGCTTGCAAATTAGTTGGACTGGATAAAATAGAAATAAATTGCCTGTCGTGGAAGTTTGTAACCCAGATTGGAGTTGTTTAATTATTTTTATTGCTACTTTAAAATAGTGTATAGATGAGAGGTGTATTTTATTCAAATATTGTTACGGAAAATTAAACCCAAGAATAAATAAGTCAAAAGCCCCTACTCCATATTTATACTGCTGATTGGTGAAATCTTACTTATGCTTTTAGCTGGCACAAGCAAAGCAAGAGTGCAGACAACAACTGCTACAAGATTGACTAAGGCAACAAACCAAACATTAACCTCAATAGGCACGTGGTCAAGATAGTAACTCTGCGGGTCAAGTTTAAACACCTGATATTTCATCTGCACAAAGGCAGCAGCCAAAGCAAGGACGTTGCCATAGATTAACCCTTTAGCAATGACATAGACAGCCTTATAGAGAAATATTTTCATAATTCCCTTTGTTGTTGCCCCAAAACCTTTCAGTACTCCTATCGTTTCTGTCTTTTCAAATATCATTATAAGGAGCGTAGATGTTATTACGACAATAGAAACCAACATCATAATAAACAAAATGACCACAACATTTGAATCCAAAAGGTCAAGCCACGCAAAGAGACTTGGTTCTATTTCGGCAATGGTTTGAATGGTTTTATCCTGATTCAACATTTGGTAGATAGTGTCAGCTGAAGGTTGCAGCTTATTGAAGTCGTGCAACAGCACTTCATAGCCTTCATATTGGTTTTGCTCCCAAAGGTTTAAGGCTTGCAGCACTCGCATATCGCAAATCAGCATTTTCTCATCATAAATGCCTAATCCCGTCTCATAAATACCTGCGATAGTGAAAGCCCTTTGGCGATATGTTTGGTCAATGTAAAAGAAGACACGTATCTTATCACCAAGACGCAACTCCATCTTATCGGCTACATATTTGGAGATAAAGACTTCGTTTGTAGGATTGGCAACCTGTATCACTCTTCCTTCTTTTAGATGTTGCGAAAAGAAAGTTGTGTCGTATGAAGCGTCAATTCCCTTCAAAACAACACCCATAAAGTCGGTCTTTGTCTTAATTGCTCCGCCTTTTGTAACAAATGGCGTTATGTGTTTGATGTTTGAGATATGGCTAAGCCTCTCTTGCTCGTCAGTGGTCAGCGTTACAGGGTCAGAAAGATAAGAGTTGCTGACGTTATATGACACTATCTGAAGATGAGATGAAAACCCGGCTATTTTCTCTCTTATTCCGCCCTTGAAACCTGAAAGAACAAAGACAGACAACAGCATAACAGCAATACCAAGTGCTATACTGGCGGTAGCAACGACTACAATAGGTCGTGAGAACTTGCTTTGCTTTGCCCTAATTAGCCGTTTGGCTATGAAAAACTCAAAGTTCATCTTTATTGAATAGTAATAGCGAAGAGACCAAACAATACATCATCATCATCGCAAAGAGATTAAAGAAACTCTCTACAAACATTGCCGACAGCGTTATGACAAAAAGCGATTGAAAAACAGGGCTTCGCCATATTTTTTGCTTGGTTGGTGGATAGATAAGAAAGAAAAACAGGCAAACTAAGCCCAAGACGCCAAACTGAACCATTATATAAAGGTAGTAATTGTGCGGGTCGTTGCTGTCAAAATTGGATTTATGAGAGTTGTTATCTAAATACGCTTTGAGCTTATCAACATTGTCCCCCGTACCCACTCCTATTAGAGGATTGTCGGCAACAACCGACAGAGCGTTACGAGCCAATTCAAATCTCTGCATAACAGATGCGTCCTTGAAATAGCCATCGTGCGTATATCTCTCAAATTCAAAGAACGTCTGATAAAGTCTTGGCATCAGGCTAAAGCGTTTGGCGTATATCCAATTAGCATTCCCGCTTTTTATATTCTCAATATCTTTGTCTGTTAAAGCCTTTACACCTGCCGCATCTTTGGTTAAGCCCTTTGAATTAAGGTATCGCTTCACCACATCTTTACACAGCACATCGGGTATCTTACCGCAATCATCGTCAAGCGTTATTCCCGTCCGTTGCTTGAAAGCCTCAATATATTCTTCCTCGCAAACGTACTGATTAACGTAACATCCATTCTCTATGAAACCATCTTCCACATGAGTATAATAGTTTCCCAGAGCTGTCTTTGGCTGCAAGGCTTTAACGTACATAAGCTTTGGCGTGAAGTATTCCTTGTATTCCTTTCTTATAACAAAGCAAAAGATTACCAAACACATCAATAAAAGTACCGCAAGCGTATAAGACATTTTCGTTCTCTTACGAACCAAAAACATAACGACAGCTACTATCGCCAAAATGCACAAAACAACTATCCCTGTCAAAGCCTGAATGATGAAAAGAAAACTGACAAACCACAGAGTCAAGCCCAGCAACAGGCAAACTCTTATCATATTTTTCAGGTCGTTGAAAACAGCTATCAGCATCAGTGATATAGCAAAGGCAATATTGATTCCAAAACGGATAGTGTTTGCAAATGGAATCAGTTCTCTTGTATCCACATTTTGGTCACTTACATAATGAAACAAAGCCCAAAGAGTACCAAAGAGCAGCAGCGTTACATAAACCCAAAACAAAGATTTAATGATTTCCTTCCTTACAGGAGACATCACCAAAACAGCTATTGGCACGACCAAGAAAGGTAATTTGTGATTGATTTCAGTCATTCCGCCAGTCAAATTCTCAGTCCATAGCAGCCCTATCAGATGGAGAGCAAAGAAAGAGAGCAAAGCCAAAACCACATTCTTATTCTGCTTTATTTTTATCCACTTCTCCCCTATCCTTCCAATGAACAGAACTCGTATTGCAAGAAAAACAAGTGCAAAACTCAACAAAGCATAAGAATAAAGCAACCCTCCGAGAACAGCGGACAGCGTTACAAAATCATAAACATCTACAATGGTTAGTTCTTTGGGTAATATAGATTTCAAATTCTTCATTTCGCTTGGTTATTGATTTGCAAAGATACATCTTTTTTAGTAATTCAAGACAATGAAACGCCATAACAGCATATCTAAACAGCTCAAAAGCAAAAGGAGAAAAGTAAGTTGCTTTTCTCCTTTTGGCAATTATTGATGTGTTTTATTAAGGCAATAACTATTCTACGACAAACTTCTTCGTTACCGTGCCTTGTGAAGTATTTGTATTGGTTATTTCCATATCAAAATCTATTTTCCTTGTCATGCTTTATTGTTTTTCACATACAATAATAAATTCACTCAACATAGTATTCGCTGTTTTCCCTGCCTCATTTGTTGGCGAATTACGACAAGGCATTGCTTTATTACTTAATGCTCTTTCATAAGTTGTTAGGTGCTTAAAACCATTTTCTTCAAACTTTTCTGCAATAAACTGGTCTGTTGGTAAAATAACATTTTTTACTCGTCGATTGCCTACAACATAGACTATTTTTCCACCCTTGCGAACACTTTTTGCCACATCCTTAATTGATTTTTCCAAGTCATTATAAAAAGCAGAAACTTCCAATGCTCGCTTATTATCTTCATTATTGATTTGTGAGATATAGCCTGCAATCAATCCTTTTGCCATATTTTCTTTTATTCTCGTTCCGCCCATTAACATTCCGTCAATTTTTCTTGCATAATCAATGCCCAACCATTCATTTGAAAGAGTAGAAAATTGACCATAAGCAACAGTTGTACGGCTATCACCATACGGGGGGCTTGTCAAAACAATATCAAAGTAATTTTCTTGCGGTTTGAATGCCGAATAAGTTACATTTACTTTTATTTTATTGTCTATTTTGGGAAAATAACAATTAGAATACACGCAAAAAGTATCTTCCAATTTCTTAAAATAAACACCAATAACATCAGGATTGAAATTTAATAAATCCTCTGATTTCATACGGAATAACTTAAATTCATTATTTCTCGTATATGAGCATTCCCTTGCCGTTTCAGAAAAAGGAATTAAGAACAGATTCTTTATATTATGGTTTCCTATTTTGTCAATAAAATGTTTTATTATTGTTAAGTTGATTGTTGCTTCCTTTGAGAACCAATAATCAAGATTTGTAATAGTTGGACATTTCAGTTTTTTGATATTGCTTTCGTTTTTCAAAAATTCAAATACATCATTTCTGAACATTTGTTTTGTATCAAGAAATTCACTTAACGGTACTTTTGTAAATTTTGTTTTTGAAATAAGAACAGCCAAGGGGTTTATATCAAAACCATACATATTCATTATTCCACACTCCAAGCCGCTTGCAAAAGAAGAGCCAGAACCACAATATGGGTCAAGTAATTTGCCCGATTTAATATTTAATTCTTTTAGAATTTCAATACCTATTTGAGGCAACATAGTTGCAGGGTATTTATGCAAATTTGGATAAATCGTACCATAAGATTGACCTGCAAAATCATATTTTGTGTTTCTGACAACCTTATACATTATAAATCTCTTATGTTGTTAAACAATAATGGCAGTTTATCCTCATAGGTTCTAAAACCTGTTCCGTGATTTCTTGCCATAGTTCCCTTGTCATGCAGTCTCAAATCTACCAATATATTTTCTGCCCAAAACTGGTCTGCCAATAATTCAGGAGAAGTCCCTTTCATAAGTTGCGCCCTGTAATAATGAAAATACTCTACTCCGCCCCGTTCTTCGGTAAATGTAGAAACAAAAAGTAAAGAAGGTAATTTCTGCATAAACCTTTCTGCTAATGTTTTTAATTGCCAAGCTGCAATAATTTCACCTGAAATATGACGAACAGAAATTTCTGTCTGTTGAACATCAAGGAAAAGACCCGCACTATTTGGCTTTAATGACATTGTGTAATATAATCCTTTCCTGCCGTCTTTGTCAAAACTTCCATATTTCTTTATTGCCTCCAAAGGTGGCATTTTCCATACTTTATTATTAAATGTGAACAGAGTAATTAGACTTTTAACATTTGTTCTATGTGCTTTTAATTCTGCTCCCTCAATATCAGGATGAGCATCATTGTTTTCATTTATGCCTAACAATGTTTCCAAAGTGTAGCCTATTCCCGTTGGTCCTTTACGCATTGTTTTAATAAAACCATATGCTTTTATTTTTCCAAACCTTATTATAAATTCTTCAATCGTCATTATTATTTTTGATTAAAGATACTTTAAGAGAAAGTATCTAATTAACGGTCGCAAAATTACAAAATTTTCTAATATAAAATACATCATCTATGATAATTTAATTGTATTTTGTTTTATGTTTAAGATGTTTTAAGAGTCTGCTAAGGTTGTTTTTTCTCTTAAAGTATCTTGAAACATAATCTAATCACGAGCAACATTCATTTTCCACTAACCTTATTTAATTTTCATAAACCACTATTACATTTTACCCAAATGCTATTACAACTTGACAAAACGCCACTTTAAGTTAGTAGAATGGCGTTTAAATTTATTGAAACAGTGTTTCATTTTGGTTTGATGTACATCAAATGAAAATTAGATGTACATCAAACGAAAATTAGATGTACGTCAAACAAAATTAAAGTGGCGTTTCGGTAAAATAAAACGGCGTTTGCTGAAGTTAAAGTGGCGTTTGGCGAAAGTGAATGAGAATTTATATGTATTTTTGCAAAATAATACAGGGTCAATTTGTTGAATTGACCTGTCAAAAGAAAAAAATATGGCAATATTTGAATATGGCGAGACGGAAATAGCACATTTGAAGCGTGTTGATGCTACTTTGGGCAAAGCGATTGAGGAAATAGGACACATAAAACGCCCTGTCATTCCCGACTTATTTGCCTCTTTGGTCAGCTCCATTGTGTCGCAGCAAATTTCATCAAAAGCTGCCGCAACTATTTGGAACAGAATGCTTAACAAGTTAGGAAAAGTTACGCCCCAAACAATCAACGCCGCAGATGTAGAGCAAATTCAACAATGTGGAATGTCAATGCGGAAAGCTGGTTATATCAAAGAGATCGCGGAGAAGGTATTATGTGGGGATTTAAACATTGAATTGCTTCACCAATTACCTGATGATGAAGTTTGTAAGCAACTATCAAGCCTCAGCGGTATTGGTATCTGGACGGCGGAAATGCTGATGACTTTTTCTATGCAGCGTCCTAACGTCATCAGTTGGGGAGATATGGCGATACATCGCGGGTTGCGTATGCTTTATCGGCACAGGAAGATTGATAAAACGCTGTTTCAGAAGTACAAACGGAGGTATTCGCCTTATGCTACGGTGGCTTCGCTTTATCTGTGGGCGATTGCTGGCGGTGCTTGTGGATTGAAAGATTGTGCTCCTTTGACTGAGGCTCAGAAGGCTAAGGCTCGCAAGGGCAAGGCTATGGAAAAGAAGCCTGTTGTAAAGCAGGCAAAGGATATTAGTAGAAACAAAAAAAGCCCTTCATTGTTATGAAAGGCTATTTTTTGATATAGATTGGTTATAAGTCCTCTTCGTATTCGTCTGTTGAGCCTGCCAAACCTTGATATTTGAAAGATTTGTCGTAAGTCAGCTTTATGTATTTTTTATCGCTCTTTCCTTTTATCTTTTCGCTTAATTCTACATAAAAATATTGCTCTAATGGCTTATCGGTAACTGTTTTGCGATATTTCAAATCAAAATCTACCTTTTGTATTATTTCAATTTTAGCTTTGGGATAACGTTCCTCAAGGTCTTTCATAATCATTCGCGGATAGCGACCGGCATCTACCATAGTCGTTGTGCTCATCAGCATTCCTTCTGGTGTGTATAACGCCTCCACTTCAACGCCCTGTCGGTTTTGGAAAAAGGCACGATAGTTTCCTTTGTCGTTCTGCCACTCTCCAACCTCAATACGTGGATATTTCTTTTCAAAAGCTTTGGTTACTTCGTCAGGAATTTTGGCTGTTTCCAATGCCTTAGGGGTTTCAATCTCTACCTTCTCTGACTTTTTCTTCTCACCGTTGTTGCCTTCTATCTCCAAACCATATCCATTGAGACTTCCTTCTCTTTCTGCCAATTTTTTCTGACGGCGTTCTATTTCTTCAGGGTTAAGTCTTGCGATATAATCCTTCTTGACGTAGGCAGGGTCAGGGGCATTAGTCTTTGTGAGCTTGCCTCTTGGGTCAAAAATCATCTCATACTCCGTTTGACCAACACCTTTCATAGAAATGATCAACCGATAGTAATTATCACCGCTGAAATCCTCAACATATTCGGATTTTTTTATACGATAACCGGGATAATTGTTGATAAAATAATTGGCAACCAAAGTAGGTAGTTCCCTTTCGGCAACATTAAAAATGGTAAATTGCCAGTTACCTGCCGCAGTGAAGAAGCAGCGTCCAACCTGATTGTCTATGCTGATTTCAGCAACATATTGACCAGTCTCAAAAAACCAACCCGATAGTTTGTAATCCGAATAGGTGTTTTCCAAACCCATCCTTACCTCCTGCGGGACGTCTGACAATCTTAACTTCTGTTGTGCTGCCGCACCAAGCACAAGCAGCGAAAATAATAATGATAAAACAACTCTTTTCATATCTCAAATCTTCTAAATAATTTCTTTATATATTGTGTCTTTTCTATTAGGGCTTGTTGATATAACGGCAACATTGATTCCTACTTTCTTTTCCAAAGCAGCGAGATATTGCTTCATTTGTTCCGGAAGTTGGTCATAATCTTTTGCATTGGCAATATCTTGTTTCCATCCTTGATAGGAAGAATATACAGGAGTGATTTCGGCTGACACTACATCATAAGGAAATTTCTCTGTTTCCTTGCCCTTTATTTCGTATTTATCACACATCTTTATTGTGTCAAAGTCATTCAGTACATCAATCTTCATTATCACCAAATGTGTTACTCCGTTGAGCATACAACTATACTTTAACGCCGGCAAATCTATCCAGCCACAACGACGAGGGCGACCTGTGGTTGAACCATACTCCCTGCCATTTTCTCTCAGTGTTTCGCCGTCTTTGTCAAATAATTCTGTTGGAAAAGGACCACTACCTACTCTTGTACAATATGCCTTACAGATACCATAAACATTACCTATTTTTGAAGGTGCTACTCCTAAACCTATGCAAACTCCTGCGGTGATAGTGCTTGATGAAGTTACAAAAGGGTAAGAGCCAAAATCAATATCAAGCATTGAGCCTTGAGCACCTTCCGCCAACACTTTCTTGCCACTGCTTAGTGCCTCATTGATATAATACTCGCTATCTATGATGTTAAACTTCTTCAATGTTTCCAGAGATTCAAACCATCTCTGCTCATATTGCTCGTAGGTAATGTTGTCTATTTTGAAGCTATCAACATCAAAGCCTAATGATTTAATATACCTAATGTGGCTTTCTTTAAGTTTGTTGTATATGTCGGTATATTCGTTTGTGAGAATATCGCCTACTCTCATTGATGTTCTTGCCACCTTGTCAGTGTAAGCAGGACCTATTCCTTTTAGAGTAGAACCTATCTTCTGATTTCCTTTGTATGCTTCGTTGGCAGCATCCATTAAACGATGTGAAGGTAAAATCAGGTGAGCCTTTTTTGAAATCACAAGATTTATGGTAGCATCAACACCTTTGTCTGCCAAACTCTCTATTTCTTGTTTGAAAATAACAGGTTCTATCAGGACACCATTACCTATCAAGTTGTCTTTATCTTTATGGAATATACCCGAAGGAATGATATGTAATATGTGTTTAATGCCGTCAAATTCTATTGTATGTCCAGCGTTAGGTCCGCCTTGAAAACGGGCAATAATATCATAGTTAGGGGTTAAAACATCAACTATTTTACCCTTTCCTTCATCTCCCCACTGCAATCCGAGCAGTACATCTACTTTACTCATTTTCTTTTTTTTAGTTATTTTTTAGTTGTATTTTTGTCTATTAAAATAACAGCAAAAGTACATAAAAATTGTTAGTAATCAATAATAATGCTTATTTTTTTGATTTTATTGCTCTTTCTCCCTATCTATTCCAAATGATAATTTACCAACTCTTCCAGTGGAGATTGTATTACTCGTCCTACTTTAACATCATAATTATTAGCAACTTCTTTAAAAATTTCTCTTGCTAAAAAGCCTATTGACCCTACAACATTAACAAGTATTTTATCGTAATCAGAATATTTTGTTATTTGATTTTCTAAAAAACTCTCAAACGCCTCAACGATTATTCTCTTTAAGTAAGCATTATCTTGGTTATCCATAGCAAACTTTGCAAAAGAAGCCAAATAATAGTTAGGTATTTCTCCTTTGTATAGTCTATTGAGAAAGTCTGACTCGTCTCCTGGATATTGTTGTGCAAACTTAGTGGTTACCTCCTTTGGCATTAACCCACGAAGATAGTTTTTCAAAAGCAACTTGCCTATGTTTGTTCCTGCTCCTTCATCA
The DNA here is from genome assembly GCA_031260565.1 of Bacteroidales bacterium. Taxonomy (GTDB): domain Bacteria; phylum Bacteroidota; class Bacteroidia; order Bacteroidales; family P3; genus JAISGN01. The sequence continues at coordinate 46,734 of JAISLH010000019.1, read as the reverse complement.
CAAAGCACATAACCCAAAGCAGGAACATTTTCAACAATATTTTCTCCATCATAAAGACAAGAATTAGACCCAGTACCCAAAATAGCACAAATGCCTTTTCTTCTTCCGCAAGTAGCTCTTGCAGCCCCCAATAAATCGTGCTCAATCTCTATTTGTGCGGTTGGAAAATAAGTTTCAAAAACCTCTTGCATTTCCCTTTTTTTGCTTTCTGCACCGCAACCAGAACCATAAAAAAGAAGACTATCTACTCGCTTAGCATCAATATGTGGCAAAACCTCCGTCTCTATCTCTGTCTTCATATTTTCAACAGTGATATTATAAGGATTCATACCTCGTGAAGAAAAGTACTTTTTATTTTGCTTATCATTCACCAAGCACCAATCTGCTTTTGTCGCACCACTATCAGCTATGAGTATCATTCTGTCTTTTATCTTTTTGGTGGCTACTCAATTAAATATACTTCAATTCTTTTAGACAATCTTCTATCAAGCTAAACGTATGTTCAATGTCATTATCCAAGCCTACTGAATAACGCACCAAGCCTTCTGACATACCCATTTTTTGCTGTATATCATCAGGTACTTCTGATGAAGTAGATTTCCCTGAGCAAGAAAACAACGTACGGAAGTATCCAAGACTTACAGCCAAAAAGCCTATACCTTTTTCCTGCATCTTTTCCATAAGATCGTTTGCTCTCTCTGCCGTTATAAGGTCAATGGCAATCATTCCACCATAACCAAAGCTCTCATTCATCTGCTCCTTCATAACATTGTGGTCAATATGCTCTTCAAGACCTGGATAGTTTGCCTTGATGCCTATCTCATTGAAACGCTTTGCAAGATACATAGCATTTTTACTATGCTGTTGCATTCGTATATGGAGGGTATAAAGATTCTTTAAGATAGATGTAGCACGATAGCTATCTAAGACAGGTCCCAGCAGCATTGCCGTTCCACTATTCACATCAACCAAAGAATTAACAAAATCATTGTCTGCACAGATAGCACCGGCAACACAATCGTTCTTCCCATTGATAAACTTTGTCATTGAATAGACAACAATATGTGCTCCTAATTTATAAGGAGAAAATATCATTGGCGTGAAAGTGTTATCAACAATTAGCTTTGCCCCTGCCTTGTCTGCAACCTCTCTTAGCTTAGGAATATTTGAGATGCGCAAAAGAGGGTTTGACATCGTCTCTGTATAAATAACTTTTGTATTCGGCTTACATGCTGCTTGAACTTCTGCAAAATTTGTAGAATCAACAAAAGTAACCTCAATACCCAATCGCTTGCAGTAGTTATCAAGGAAAGCAAATGTTCCCCCATAAACCGTCATAGAAGCAACGCAATGGTCTCCCTTTTGTAAGCATTGTAACAACGCACAAGTGATAGCAGCCATACCGCTGCCGGTACACCATGCTGCCTCCGTGCCTTCCATTGCAGCTAAAGCCCTGCAAAGAGATGTTGCCGAAGGATTCCAGTTGCGAGAATACAAATAAAGACCTTCCGTTTCTCCATGAAAAGTATCGGTCATCGTTTGTCCGTGTTCAAATGTGAATGTTGCAGAATCATTTATTGAAGGGTTGATACCTCTTTCTGCTGATGTGTGTTGAGCAGCATTTATTGCAGCTGCCGGGTCAAAATGTTTCATTGTTTTATTTATTTATTTTATATTATTAGCAGTTCATTGCCCCGCAAACATTCAAAACCTGTCCGCTGACGTAAGAACTCATATCGGAAGCCAAGAAAACACAAACCTTCGCTACTTCTTCCGTAGAGCCGCCACGTCTTAAAGGAATTTTCTTTTCCCATTCCTTACGAACTTCTTCCGAAAGTTGAGCTGTCATATCGGTAATGATAAAGCCCGGAGCTACAGCATTTGCTCGTATATTTCTTGAACCTAATTCCTGAGCTATACTTTTGGTAAAGCCAATAATGCCTGCCTTTGAAGCAGAATAGTTTGCCTGCCCTGCATTGCCACTAACCCCAACGACACTACTCATATTTATTATAGAGCCACTGCGTTGTTTTAGCATTATTTTTTGACAAGCATGCGTTAGGTTGAACACAGATTTTAAGTTAATGTTAATAACCAAATCCCAATCCTGCTCACTCATTCTCATAAGCAAGTTATCACGTGTTATTCCTGCGTTATTGACCAAGCAATCTATCCTTCCGAACTCATTAACCACATCTTCTATCAGCTTTTCGCTTTCCTCAAAAGAAGCAGCATTTGAAGGATACCCAGCAGCTTTAACGCCTAATGCCCTTAGTTCTTTTTCGCATTGCTCCATATTCTCATCTCTGCGAACATCTGAGAAGGCAATATTGCAGCCTTGTTTTGCAAATTCTATAGCTATAGCCTTTCCAATGCCCCTTGAAGCACCCGTTATGATAGCCACCTTACCTTTCAATAAATCCATAGTTTTACCAATTTTTAGGGTGCAAAGATACAACTTTTTTTTATTCTACTTATTGCACATTTTATAAATAAGAAAAAAAATACTCGTATTTCAAACTAATGTGCTTATGCTCAATGTGCAAAAACACAGCAAAAAGGACTCAAAGTAGAAGACTTCCAACAATCTTTTCTATGAAAGCTATCAAAATATTCATTAAGATATTTAAGAATAATTTACCTCACAATAAGGTTCTTCAAAACACTATTACCAACTTTAATTTTGGCAAAAGATTTTTTGATGAGTATTTACATAAATTAAACAGAACAAAAATATAACTATTATGCCAATTTTTGAAACCAATCTTGTATTGAAAAAGAATTAAAGACACCGCCCATCAGACACACTATAATTGCACCCATGTTAGATTAGTTTCCTTGTCATGAAATTCTAAAATACCATAGTAGCCCACTTTGATAAATTTATCAATCCGTCTTCTGTTAGACTTGTCCTTGACTTCCATAACATACTGATAAACTCGCCCTCTGATTTCCTTCCCATTTTCATAGAACATACTCATATCGTTTTCTACGATAACTGAAGACGCCCTCCATGGAAATGTATAATTAACCTCCTGCCCAAAAGATACTTGAATTTCCCAATCATGCTGTTCTTTTATAAAAAAGTTCATTGAAGAGTCTCCACCTGCTATATAATACGCTTGTGGCTCACACTCGTAGTCCATGTATAAACCTTTAAACATAGATTCTTGCTCTGCATAAAACTCATTTACTACCAACCTCATAGTATCTAATGCGTTTGACACATAGGTTATGGTATCCCCTTGCCTAAATGAAATAATCGTTCTATCCGATAAATCATATGCAGGGCATTTATACTTACAGGAATATCCCAAAAAAAGTATAAAAAGAAGTAGTAACGTTTTTATTAAATTATTCTTTCTCATGTTTATAATTATTTAGGGGGATAATCCACCACCCAATTCATTCGTTGCAAATCTTCTAATGTTAATTTATAGTGGTGTAATATCATGTTATATTTCCGTATAGTATCGCAAGGAATATTTTTGTAAATACTATCATTAATTATAAAAAACTGAATAAAAGGAATTATCTTAAAATCCTCCTCCCATACTTCATCGCCAGCTTCAAACTCTCTTTGATTATTTGGTAATATAGTTAATCCACCTATATGACATGGATACAATGTATCATCAGGTTCTATTCTACCTTGCCAACGTTCTACACATACAATAGTGTCATTACCATTATTTTTGACAGTAATAAAATGATGCCCTTCCCTTTCTTCTACGCAACTATGAGACATACAACATAGAGCGGCAACTGATAGGAATAAAAGTTTCTTCATTTTTACTTTTGTTTTTATCTTTATTTCAGGCAGCAAAAGTACAACTGTTTTTTGAATTAGCAAAATTGTTTCTTAATTTTCGTAAAAGATTTTTTTGTACCTTTGCACCCTCAAACAAAAATAAGATTATGACAGCACAATATCAAAAAACAATATCACAATTTACAGATTTAATGCAACAAAATTTCATTAAAAAACACCTCTTTTCGCAGATGAAAACGTGATGTTTTTGTATAAATTTTATGTAACCTTATTGCAATAACGCAATATATAGCTTTATGGGGATAATATGATATTTTATCCTCTTTTTTTGCTTTTTGCCAAAATTAAAGTGGCGTTTCAGCGTCACGAAACGCCACTTTAGAAAATTGAAACGGCGTTTCGTTCTGATGAAATTGTGTTTGGGTAAAATCAGTCTTTTTTTTGGAAAAATTGAGGTGAAAAATGAGTAAAATAGAGTGAAAAAAGGGTGTTTTTATCCTGTTTTTTGACAAAATTTATGCTAAAAATGGCTGGTTTTAATGAGTGTTTTATGTAAATATTGTGAAATAAAAGTATAATTATTATTCTGCTTTTTGACCGCAATTTTGAGACAAAAGCAACTAAAAAATCATAGAAAAGGTCGTTTTGGGTATTGTGAATTTTTGCTAAAATGAGTACTTTTTGCGGGTGAAATGAAGAAAAAATCTAAAAAAAAGAGGCTTCAACGGCAAGATAAATTAGATTTTTTGCTTCTGAGGTAATACTTCTCAAAAACAAAAATAGTAAGGATTAGAGGCTATGCAAAATGAAGTGGAAAGAAAAAAAAGAAAAAAAACTTCATTATTTCCCCAAAATTATTTTGCAGTTTTTCAAATAGTTCATAACTTTGCCGCCTCGTAAAAGCGTATTTTGGTACGTTTGAACGTGTTTAATTTTTAGTAAAAATCTTAAAATATAACAAACAAATGGATGTAAAAAAGATTTTAGCTGATGTAACGGCTAAAAACCCTGGACAAGAATTATTCTTGCAGGCTGTAACCGAAGTCCTTGAATCTATAGAAGACTTCGTAGCAAAAAACAAAAAGTACGATAAGTACAAAATCGTAGAACGTATTGTTGAACCTGACCGTATCTTCCAATTCAAAGTTGAATGGGTTGATGATAAAGGTAACATCAACATCAATCGCGGCTACAGAGTTCAGTTCAACAACGCAATAGGACCTTACAAAGGAGGTCTCCGTTTTCACCCAACTGTAACTTTGGACACTTTGAAGTTCTTAGGTTTTGAACAAACTTTCAAAAACTCCTTAACTACTCTTCCAATGGGTGGTGGTAAAGGTGGCTCTGACTTTGACCCTAAGGGAAAATCAGACAACGAAATTATGCGTTTCTGCCAAGCATTTATGACAGAGCTTTACAAGTACATCGGACCTGACACTGACGTTCCTGCTGGAGATATAGGTGTTGGCGGAAGAGAGATTGGCTTCCTTTATGGTATGTATAAGAAACTTGCAAGAGAAAATACCGGCGTTTTAACTGGTAAAGGTGCAGGTTGGGGTGGCTCTATCCTTCGCCCTGAGGCTACAGGTTTTGGTGGAGTTTATTTTGTAGACAATATGCTTAAAGCTCAAAAGAAGAAACTCAAAGGTATGACAATCGCTTTGTCTGGCTTTGGTAACGTTGCTTGGGGTGCAGCTTTGAAGGCTACTGAATTAGGAGCTAAGGTTGTTTGCATTTCCGGTCCTGACGGATACATCTATGACGAAGAAGGAATGAACGCAAAGAAGATTGACTATATGTTAGAGTTGAGAGACTCAAATAACAACGTTGTTGAACCGTTTGCAAAGAAATTCCCTTCTGCTAAATTCATCAAGGGCAAGAAACCTTGGGAAGCTAAGGTTGATATTGCTATGCCTTGTGCTATTCAAAACGAATTGGACGCTAAGGACGCTAAACAACTTATCAAAAACGGTTGCAAGTTAGTTTGTGAAGTTTCAAATATGGGTTGTACAGCTGACGCTATCCACGAATTGCAGAAAGCAAGTGTTGCTTTTGCTCCGGGAAAGGCTGCTAACGCAGGCGGTGTTGGTGTATCTGGCTTGGAAATGAGCCAAAACGCAGGACACATCTCTTGGACAGAAGAAGAAGTTGATAAGAGATTACACGGTATGATGGACTCTATTCACGACAACTGTATCAAATACGGCAAGGAAAAGAACGGATACATCAACTATGTTAAAGGTGCTAACATTGCTGGCTTCATAAAAGTTGCTGATTCAATGATTGAACTTGGCGTTTGCTAAGTTTAGCCTTTTACACACATATATTAAGTAGAGCCTTCCCTTTTTTGGGAGGGCTTTTTTGTGCTTGCTCATCACCAAACGCCACTTTAATTTCACGAAACGCCACTTCGTGACGCTAAAGTGGCGTTTTAATTTTCTAAAACGGCGTTTGGTGAAAATGAAGCAAAACTTCGTCAAAATCAAACAACAATAAAGTTACATTTTTTGCGTTTTGAATTTGATGAATGAGCAAATTAAAAAACGAAAATAATATGATAAGAAAACGATTTATAATGCTGCTAATTATATCTTTGATAGCGACATCGTTTTGCCAAGCACAGAGCAATCTAAAGAACAGTTTGCAATCGGAAAACCTTAAAGGTAAGGTCAAATGTGTCAAAACCATATATTATTTAGAGGACGAGAAAGATAAAAAAAATAGCACCAATTACCTGAATGATAGCAAAACAAAACTCTATGACACAAACGGCAACTTAATTGCAAGTTATGACAGCATAGGGAATGTTTTGCGTGGAAAAATACTATATTTCTATGACGCAAAAGGAAGCCTGACTGAATTGCATAAATGTTTTGCGGACGGGACATTGTTTGAGAGGCGGACTTTCAGGGATGTTGGCAACAATTTAAGAGAACAATGTACTGATGATTATGTTAATGATGTTCTTGTTGTGAGGCGAGATACTCTTGAATATGACAATAATGGGAACATTATAAGGAGGACTTTACATATGAGAAATGAAGATGCGGGGCATTATATTTCTGACATATACGATAGCAAAGGGCATTTGCTTACAGTTTGCGATAATTCGGATAAAACATATTTAAGTGCCAGCACATTCAAATATAATAAGAATGGAGATGTGATTGAGGAAAAGGTTATTGAAAGGTTTCGCAATTTTGTTTATATATCTAAATATAAGTACAAATATGATAAAAATAAAAATTGGATTAAGCAAACTGGAAAAGAACGGCATTGGAATGATAAAACAAAAGACAATAAAATAATAACAAGAGCAACGACTATAGTCGAACGAACAATAGAATATTATGAATAACAAACTCGTTGCAAGGAGCTAAGTAACTATTTTTTATTACCTTTGCAACGCAAAAAACACAGTCAGGCAATGCACATAGACATAATAACACTTTTCCCGTCAATGTTTGACGAAATCTTTTCTCAGTCCATTCTGCACAGAGCAATAGAGAAGGGATTGTTGTCGGTGAATTTCATTGACCTGAGAGGGTATTCAACCAATAATTATAAGAGCGTTGATGATTATTCTTATGGTGGCGGAGCGGGAATGGTTATGCAGATTGAGCCGATAGCTAACTGCTTGGCTGACTTGCAGGCAAAGCGTAGTTATGGCGATATTATATACACCGCACCTGACGGAGAGCAGCTATCACAAGCCGTTTGCAATGAACTGTCGTTAAAGGATAACATCTGCATACTTTGTGGGCATTACAAGGGAGTTGATGAGCGAGTCCGCAAACACCTTATCACAAGAGAGATTTCAATCGGTGATTATGTCCTTTCGGGGGGAGAGCTGGCGGCGGCAGTTATTGCCGATAGCGTTGCCAGATTATTACCGGGTGTTTTGTCTGATGAGACTTCGGCTTTGAGTGATTCGTTTCAAGATGGCTTGGTATCACCTCCTGTTTATAGTCGCCCGGCGGATTATAATGGGTGGAAAGTGCCTGATGTCTTGCTTTCAGGCAATCAGAGGTTGATAGACGATTGGCGTTTGGAGCAATCGGTTGAAAGAACAAAAGAAAGAAGACCAAATTTGTTATAAACAATCTTAATAAATTATATTATGAACAGTATTTTATTTAAGGCAGAAAGTCGCGGACACGCATATCACGGCTGGCTTGACACGTATCATACGTTTAGTTTTGCCGATTATCACAACCCTGAACGGATTCATTTCGGTGCTTTGCGGGTGCTAAATGACGACATAGTGCTGGGTGGTGAAGGATTTGGCGAACATCATCACGATAATATGGAAATTATCACCATTCCTTTGCAGGGTGGCGTCAGGCATGGGGATTCTATGGGTAATAAAGGTGTGATAGAACAGGGAGAAGTTCAGGTGATGAGTGCAGGGACAGGGGTGTTTCACAGTGAGCATAATGCAGATGACGAAAAGTTAGTCAATTTCTTTCAAATTTGGGTCTTCCCAAATCAAAAGAATGTTGAGCCTCGTTATGAACAAAAAGCAATGAATTTTCTTAACAATCGCAACATTTTGAATGAGATTGTAACGCCTCAGCCGACAGAGCACGCCTTATGGATTCATCAAAACGTATGGTTTAACATCGGTTCGTTTGACAAAGACGTTGAAACAAATTATCAATTACACGAAAAGGAGAGCGGAATCTTTGCAATGGTGATACAGGGTCGGTTTGAGGTCGGAGGAATTGAACTTAACAGCCGTGATGGGCTTGGTTTGATGGATTTGGAAGACCTTGCAATCAAAGCTTTGTCTGATGATGCTCGTATTTTGTTGATGGAAGTTCCGATGAAATGGTAAGAAAAAAGCATATACTTTTAGGAGGGCATTTTTTTGACAGATGCCGACTTGACAATTGAAGGTTTGCCTCCGTCATTTCAAACATCTTAAATAAGTTTTTCAACTTTGCTGGTTATTAAAAGAAATTTTGTAACTTTGCAGCGTTTTTTTAATGGTAAAATATATGAAGCATATCGTCTTTTTAATAATTTCTTTCTTGTTTGTTGAGGGTTTATTTGCTCAACAACAGAATTGTAGTATGATTATAACTCCTAAGGCTCAAAAAGCAAAAGCCAAGCCACGAAGAGGAGACACTCCCGTTACTCCTACTGTTAGCCATATTGAGGCTTTCATTTGTTTTGAGGATAGTACAGCGTTTTACAACGATGAAGCTCTTGATGTTTTGGATAGTTTGTATTCATTGGTCTTTGCTAAGAATAACAGCAAGTTTTATAAAATGACTATTATAGGCTATGATGATGCAAAACCTCTTACGGAAAAGACAACGACTTTGGCAAGAGAGAGGGCGGTCTTGGTCTTTAATTATTTTCTTTCGAGGGAAGATGTAAAGGATTTTATCATAAAGCGGACGCCGAGTAAATATATTTCATCTTGCAGCGGTGAGGTTGATTATTTCATTAAGTATAAGATGCCGATAGATTTCAAGTGGGTAACTCTCAACGGTAAGCCTGAAGCGGAGCAATCAATCAATGGAATATCCTTAAAGGGGAAGGCATATATCTTAATTGAAGACGATTTGGAGGGATGCGTGGGTGCTTTTTACAACTATTACTACCCTCAACAGGATACTTCGTTCAACGGTCAATATAGTATGATTACTATTCCGCAAGGTGCATTGGAGAGTATCACTAACACCAAAGATACTTTTGATGTCAATTACAACATTACTTATAGCGAGGTTTTCAACTTCAATGAACTGATGGAGAACTATCACTTCATACCTGCAGCGAAGCAATACCTGATTAACGCAGGCTACATTATTGTCAATACCGACCATAAGCCCGATTATGCTTCCTGCCAGCTACGAGATGAAATAAAGCCTTCAATAAAGATTAAGGTAGCGGTTACTCCTGAGCAGGCAAATGCACAGATGAAGTTTTTTGCAAAGAGTTTTAAGGCTGACGGAAGCTACATCTACAAGGCTATTCCGACAAAAAAAGAGAAGGTTAGCAACTCCAGTGACATCTATCTGACAACAGAGATAACACCATTCCAAATGGACACCATATACTTGGGCAAAAGGGTTACGGAAGATGAACTTTCTAACTACTTCTACCCTGCTCAGCAAACAGACCCAGGCTCTTTTGAGGCAATGGGAGGCTGGTTGAAGACATATAAATTAAACAAGCGTGGTGCATACGTGATAAAGAAACCTATGAATGCAATGCTTAAAAAGCCTGTCGGAGAGGTAGAAGTTGATTAAGGGAACAGGTTAAGCCAAAATAATATTCCAATTACCACATTTTTCCCATTTGTTTTATTGTAACTAAAACGCCACTTTAATTTTCTAAAGTGGCGTTTTGTTAAATTAAAGCGGCGTATTATATCTATAATATAAAGGTGTGGTTTGTCGCATTCAAATAATATTCGTACTTTTGCAAAGTAAAAAATCTATATAAACATTGAATATAATCAAATACTAAGCAAAATAAAATAACGATACAATGAGTACAAAAGTAACAAAACAATTAGTAAATCCTAAAACAATAGCCGTCATAGGGGCAAGTAATGATACAACTAAGCCGGGAGGAGCAGTGTTGAGAAACATTATTGAAGGGGATTTCAAGGGCGAAATCTTCGTTGTCAATCCTAAGGAAGATGAAATTCAAGGGATAAAATGCTGCAAGAATGCTGCCGATTTGCCGCAAGTTGATTTAGCAGTGCTGGCTATTGCTGCCAAATTTACAGAAGACACCGTCAGGGTTCTAACGGAACAAAAAGGCACAAAGGCTTTTATTATCATCTCGGCAGGTTTCGGAGAAGAGAGCAAAGAAGGCAAGGAATTAGAACAAAGATTGGTGAAACAGATAGAGAAGTTCGGAGGTTGTTTGATTGGACCTAACTGCACTGGTATCTTTACACCCTATCATCACGCAATATTCTCAAAACCTTTCCCCAAATCCTCGCCCAAAGGAGTTGATTTCATTACTGGATCCGGAGCAACAGGCTGCTTCATTATGGATATTGGTATGCAACAAGGGCTTCATTTCAACCACTGCTGGGCTGTCGGGAACTCGGCTCAATTAGGAATAGAAGACATATTGGAATATCACGATGAGGCTTTTGATAAATCAACGTCCTCAAAAGTGATAATAATGTATATAGAAAACATAAAGAACCCTGCCAAGTTATTAAAACATTCTCAGTCGTTGATAAACAAAGGTTGCAAGATAGCAGCCATTAAGTCCGGAGGTAGCGAAGCCGGGTCTCGGGCTGCGTCATCACATACGGGAGCTTTGGCTTCTTCTGACGTAGCTGTTGATGCTTTGTTCCGTAAGGCTGGGATAGTACGTTGCTACGGCAGAGAAGAACTTTGCACGGTCGCATCAATTTTTACCTACCCGCGCTTTGAAGGAGAGAATATGGCAATCATAACTCACGCTGGAGGTCCTGCCGTAATGCTGACCGATGCCTTGTCAAAAGCAGGTCTCAACATTCCTCATATAGAAGGAGAAAAGGCAAACAAGCTACTTGAAAAACTATTTGGTGGCTCATCAGTTGCAAATCCTATTGACTTCTTAGCGACAGGTACGCCAGAACAATTAAGTCAAATCATAGATGCCTGCAATGAAGACTTTACTAATATTGATGCAATGTGCGTTATCTTTGGAACACCCGGTCTGATGCCAATCTACGAAGCCTACCGAGTGCTAAACCAGAAGATAAAAACAAGCAAAAAACCTATCTTCCCCATCTTACCTTCTACTATGGTGGCAGGCGAAGAGGTCAAAGAATTTGTTGAAATGGGCAATACTTACTTCCCGGATGAGACCGTCTTCGGTAACGCTGTGGCAAGGATAGTTGATACTCCCGCCCCTGCTGTGGCTGAAGATGAGGTAAGGATTGACGTTAAAAAAGTAAGAGAAATCATAGAAAGTTGCGACAACGGATACCTTGATGTCAAGGTTCTGAACAAATTGTTGGACGCCGCCGGCATAAATCATGCCGAAGACTGTTCAACTGATGACGTAGAAATGGCTGTGAAGTTTGCTAATCGTGTCGGTTATCCGCAGGTTATGAAGGTTGTAGGTCCTGTTCATAAGTCTGATGTAGGGGGAGTGTCGCTCAATGTAAAGGACGAGGCAGCTGTCAGGAAGGAATTCGAAAGATTGATAAAGATACCTGAAACTTACGCCGTGCAATGTTATCCTATGTTATTCGGCACGGAAATCTTTATAGGAGCAATGCGAGAGCCGCTTTTTGGGCATCAAGTTCTTTGCGGCTTGGGAGGTATTTTTATAGAGGTGCTAAAAGACGTACAGGCAGGCTTGGCTCCGATAGGAATAAAGGAAGCAAAGTCAATGATAAAAAGGCTCAAAGGCTATAAAATGTTGCAGGGTGTGCGTGGGCAGGAAGGCGTTAATGAAGATATTTATGCCGACCAGATAGCACGAGTTTCGGCTCTTGTGCAGGCAGCTCCTGAGATAGCGGAAATGGACTTAAACCCTTTGCTTGGCTCACCTGCGGCAGTGGTTGCGGTAGATGCGAGAATACGGGTAGAAAAATAGTAACTATAAATTGAAAAGCAGGCACTTTCTTAACGGGAAGTGCCTTTTTTTTATCAAAAAATCCGACTAAAACTTGTCAATCTCGGAAAAAGTAGTAATTTTGCAGCCTTAAAAATATTTTTTTCACATTTTTTATTAAGTTAAAAATGGGGGTACTTTTCTAACGGGAAGTACCTTTTTTATGTGGAAAATACCCCAAAATTACCACTTTGTAAGTACTTGATAATCAAAAGTGCCGACTTGTTGAAAAAAAAGTCCCACTTTTTGGGTAAAAAAGTCCCACTTTTTGCCCAAAAAAGTCCGACTTTTTTACCCAAAAAGTGGGACTTTTTTTTAGACAAGTCTGGACTTAGTTTTTTGAAGCTGCCGAGTTGTTGTTTTTATGTCCGATTTTCCTGTAATTTTCAGGGACTTTTTTAATGATTTGTCGCCAAGTTGATGTTTTGAAAAGCATAAAAAAAAGAGAGAACTTTGCTCATTCTCTCTTTTTCTTAGCGGCATATCACCGATGGGTGGCACTAATTAAATGACATCAAAGTCTATGAGTTGGAAAAACATATCTTCTTTTTTGATAACAGGTAGCTTCCCCGTCAAATCTTTAAAGATCAAGTTAAAAGGAGAGTGCTTTATAAACGAAGGAACTCGGAAGTATGTGCCTTTTTGCAGGTCTGCTCCCAAGCCAACATAGAGATTTAGCGGCAACATTCTGCTGGTTTTTGGCAGTTTAAGGGGGATTTCAACGCAGGAAAGTGTCTTCATAAAGAACGAAATGGGGCTTGAAAATATGTTTTTGCGGCAAGAATATTTGTTTTTGGGGCTTTGTAATCGCCAGTTTAATGTCTCTTCGTCCCACGTTCGGTAGCAGTTAAAACTCTCTGCCTGCTTGGTAAAGATGTTGTTGCCCAAACCAAATCTAAGGTTTAGTGGGGCGATGAGATAAAAACCAAGGTTGTGCAAGAAGCCATGTGTGCTGTTTGCGTTGGCTACTCCTATCACGAAGTCAAAATTGTTCTCAACAGCCTCACGGTAGGTTCTATCTGCAAGTATGGAGAACAACTTTTTCCCTCTATGGTCAGGATGTGTAGCTGTGTTTAGGGACAATAAACCTTTTTTACGTTCGCCAAATAATGTCATTACAATGGGCATTGCCACATAGTGGGCGGCTAAAACACCATCTCTTGCAAAGGCATTATATCCAACAATTTTGCCTATTGGGTTTTGCCGATACTGCCATTGTATATACTCAAAGGAAAATTTTATTGATTTAGAGAATGCTGTTTGCAATAAACCACATACTAACATTAAAGAATTGTCATCAACATCTACTTTTTCTATTGTATAGTCTTTCATTACTCTCTACTTTTCTAAAAATGAAGCAAACCGCTTCTTGCAGTCTTCTTCGGCAAAACAATTTTGAAATAGCCTACTTTCAATAGCTATACCGGCACCAATATCAACACCAATGCCTCTATCTATTGCAAACTTCGCATTTTTACAAGCAATAGAAGACTTTGCGTCAATAGTAGATGATAGAGAAAACGCTGTACTCATCAATGCTTTTTCATCAACTACTTGGGTTATCAGTCCTATGTTTAGAGCTTCCTCCGCATCAATAATTCTTCCTGTTAATATTAACTCTTTAGCTCTCCCTATTCCTACTAACTTAGGTAATCTTTGAGTACCTGAAAAGCCCGGAATTATCCCAAGATTTACTTCTGGATGACCAAATTTAGCTTTATTGGACGCAATTCTTATATCACAAGCCATAGCAAACTCACAGCCTCCACCTAAAGCATATCCGTTGACAGCGGCAATCATTATTTTGCTTGATTGCTCTATTTTGTTTAGCACAGCCGACCCCAATAAAGAAAAATTCAAGGCATCTTGCTCTGTATAACTTATCATCTCTTTAATATCAGCACCTGCAAAGAAGGATCTACCAACACCTGTAAAAATTACAACGTTTATATTCTCATCACGATTAATGTCGTCAATGATTTTATCTAATTTCATTAAGGTATCTGTACTTAAAATATTGATGCCATCTTTACTCTCAATATAGATAGCACAAATTTTAGTGTGTGCAAGCGTTTCTACATTCAAATTTGTATTAGACATTGTAATTATATTATATTTAATTTGCGGTAAATAATTTCCACCTCGTTTATGCTCATTGTGTTATTTCTTCTATCCACGTATCTATTGAATACTTATTGTAGATGTTTTTATCTATTGGGGTGTAGTCTGTGTCCAAAAAGTCCTGAGGTATTTGAGGGTTCTCCCTATCTATAACCAAGATGTTGCTTGGATTATAGAAATCATACTCCTTTATCTGCTGGTTTGTAGTAATCAATTTCCGCTTCGCACCCAGCATTTCTATCGTACGAATGGTTAGTCCTTTCTGATTAGGTCCTTGTATGTCTATAACTATACGGGAGCTTGCAATAATTTCTAAGATAGTTTCGTGGGATAAAGCCCTGTAATGAAAGTTTTTCATCTTAGATTCTTTGAACTTGGGGTTAGTGAATTTGTATAGCAAATAGACTCTTCTATTCTGCATATAGAAGTAAGTATAGACAGACATACCTCTCGCCGTTAGCATTGCAAGCAGTTTTTGTATGATTGAAAAGCGGTCGGTGTGAGCTGTGCCGACAAATGATACATCATAAGTATAATCTCTTTTGTCTGCAATGTCGGCATATTCATTTAGAAAGAATAGAGGTCTAAACTTCATATTGCTATACATCTTGCAGTCATCTTTATCAAAAGAGAAGACAGAGTCAAATATCGTTACATATTGTGGGATCTTCGGCTTATAAGCAATGCTGTCCCACATATAAAGAATGAACTTCGCTTTGATGTTAATTGCCCTTAATTTGGTAAGGAAGTCGTACGGCATAGCTTCAATATTGATGACAATAACATAATCATACCTCTCATCAAGGATGACAGTAAGCACTTTGTGATAATATCTGTTGATTATAAACTCTACAGACCTGCGTTTGAAACGTATCAAGAGCTTTACAAGTAAGTTATTGCTCGGTCTTTCATCAAAGAAATCTACCGCAGCTCCCATCTCTTTCAATCTACTTTGGATACTTTTTTCGTAACCAAAGAATGAAGGGGCGAAGAGTAATATTCGTTTATTGGTAAGGTTCATTTTTCTATCTCTAATTATTTGTATAATCCTTTTGCCTTGAGTTCATCTATGGAGGTGCTGTATTTATCTTCGCAGACCGCCTGTTGCTTTACCCACGATGTAAATTTATCTATCCCCTGCTCAAAACTAACTTTGGGAACATAGCCAAGAAGTCTTCCCGCCAAAGATATATCTGCATAGTTGTGGCGTATATCTCCTAATCGGTAGTTACCACTTACGGCGAAGGTAGATTGAGAGCCATAGCTACTTAGTAATTGTTTCGCCACCTCAACCACATCTGTTGCCACCCCCGTACCAATGTTAAACGCATTGCCTACAGCCCCCTGAGCTTCAAGAGCAAGTATGGTCGCATCAACTACATCACTTATGAAGACAAAGTCCCGTGTCTCCCGTCCATCTTCAAATATATTGATGTTGTTGTTATTTAGTATCTGCGTGGAGAAGATTGACAATATGCCGGTGTAAGGGTTGGACAATGACTGCCCAGGTCCATAGACGTTCTGGTAACGCATTGCTACCCCGTCTATACCTATAGCCCGACAGACAGTAAGTACTATTGACTCCTGATTATGTTTGGTTATACCATAAACAGATGTAGGATGGATGATACTCTCTTCCGTTGTGGCGACAAGGGTTACAGGCGACTTGCAGACAGGACATTTGCACTCAAAATCACCTCTGCTCATATCACTTTCAACTCTCTCCAAGGGATAAACATCTCCGCAGTGTTCGCAATGATATTTCCCTTCCCCATAAATAGCACGGGACGAAGCAACAACAACCCGCTTTACGTTATGCTTATTGTTGGTCAAGATGTCAAGCATTAAAGCCGTGCCGCCGATATTTACATCCGTATAGCGTTTAATATCGTACATACTCTGTCCAGTTCCCGTTTGGGCGGCAAGATGTACAATCAAATCCTGCTTATCTATCGCCGCTTCAAACGTATCTCTGTCCGTTACCGAGCCATATATAAACCTCACGGCGTTCTTTACCGACAAATACAGGGGAGATAACTCCGGGTTATCGCCGTGTATCTGCGGGCTTAAATTATCTAACACCGTAACATTATAGCCTCTGTCCAATAATTTGAGAGCTAAATTTGAGCCGATAAAACCTGCCCCTCCTGTGATAAGAACGTTTTTCATATTATATTCAAGTTTTTTTGCTTTAAACGTAATACTTTTTAAGTTAGAAAGAACACTTTTCAAGTTAGAAAGAATACTTTCTGAGTTAGAAAGAACACTTTCCGAGTTGGAAAGAATACTTTCCGAGTTAGAAAGAACACTTTCCGAGTCCGAAAGAACACTTTCCAGTCCATAAAACTATGCTTTTGGTATGATTTCCCATCGTTTTGAGTCGCAGGAATATCTTTTTACAGCCCGAGCAGGTACGCCAACTATAATCAGATTGTCGCCGAAACTGCCTTTAACTACAGCGTTAGCACCGATAATACACCCTGAACCAATTGTAGTTCCCGGCAAAATACATACCCCCTCCCCTATCCAAACATTATCGCCAATCAATACGGGAGCAACTGAATATGGACGCTGTGCAGGTATCGTTGAGGCGGGTGTATGAGTGTGGCTGTTGTTGGCATAGTCGCCGTGTGTGCAGTCAGATATATATATCTTGCCAGCCATTAAAACATTGTCGCCGATAGATACATTCAACATAGAAGTAATATGTACGTAGTCGTTTATCTGTATGTTTTTGCCAAAGTGCATTGTCTTTGAGCCGTCTTTAGAGAAAGCTTCAAGGCGGCAACCTGCACCTATGCTGATGTTATCTCCCAGTGATATAAAACGCTTTGAACGGATGTCAAATGGGAATTTTATCAGCCTTGCCTTAGGGTAAAACATCTTGGTTCTAAGTAGCCACAACGCAAGTTTAAGTTTGTAGGTGTTGGTGTAATAGTTTTTTAATTGGTTATTCATTGAGCAGGATATTAAACAGGTTCTCCCACGATTTGGTGAAGGGAGAGTCAATCTGTATTTCGTTAATTGGGTGCAGCAATGAGTAGTCTTTGTTTATTATTTTCATCATTTTATGAGCCAAATCTTTCGGATTACTTTGGTCAAAGAACGCTGTAAGTTGGCTACCTATACTGCTCTCGTGTGCGTATGGCAAATCGGCTAAGAGCATAGGCTTTTTGTATTGGATGAACTCCGATACAGGTAAGCCCCATGTCTCGCACTTTGAGGGGAAGATAAGGCAGTCACATTGGGAGTACTGATTGCTTACGGCGTCTTTGGTTATAAGTCCGAGAAAGTTAATATTGCTTACCGATTTGTACTTATTGTAGATGTAAGATGAATATTTGTCCCCTATTGTGTCGTTTAGAGTTAGATTAACCATAAAGTTGGTAATGCCGTAGCTGTTTATAATCTTCACCGCCTCACATATCACCTCAAAATTCTTAAATATTCGCGGCACGGAGGGATAAAAGAATTGTGTATTGTTGTCGTTGCTTTGTACTTTACCTTCTTTAGTTAGCGTTGATATACTTTTCTCTTCAAATGGGTAAGCAACGATTATCTTCTTTCTATCTACGTTAAGCATCTTGGAAAATGCGTCTCGTGTCCAGTTCTGTTGAACGATGAGGTAGTTGTTTTTCTTTGCGTTTGTTCTATATATATATTTGTAAAACATAGAGAAGATAGACATCTTGTAATCCAACGACCAATCTCTCCACCGCCACTTATAAAAGACAGACGTGTTGTGCATATAAACAGCCCTTTTACGTGCCACAACGTTAGGAGTCATATCGTGTAAAGATAACCACAAGTAAGGTTTCCATATTTTGGATAGCCTTTTGAAATAAATGTATTCGTAGTACATTCGGATAAACCAGCTGCTTAACGCTTTGGGGTATTCAATGCACTCTATCTCTGGGAAGGGACACGCTTTCTTTGTGTGAAGTATAGTTATAACTCTGTATTGCTCACACAGACGGCTATCAACTATATATTGGAGGCATTGGTTCAGGATGGAAACTGCACCGCCCGTCTTATTGCCAAAATTAACAGCAGATATGACTATTATTTTTTTATCCATAACTAATTTATCAGTTTTCTCACTGTCATTTTAACTAAAAGCTGCAGTAATGAACCACCCAGCGTAAAGCCATGCTTCAATATCATAGCATAACGCTTTAACAGAGTCTTATTAGGCATAGAAAGATAAGCGTTAATCAGTTCTTTCTGCTTTGTGGTTAATAAATCTTTGTTGTTTTGATACAATAATGCAACGGCATCATAGTGTTTTCTATCTATAACAGGCAAGTTTTCTTTGTTCGTCAGGTTGCCAACAGCAGTTTTCTTTACCTCTGTGCCATTTGTTACAGCAGTGTTATGGCGGCGGAAAAGAACAAGACTTTCATTCATATAGGTAACCTCTCCAAAACAAAGAGCAATAAGCAAAAGGATATGGTCGTGCATTGCCTGTTGTCCTTTTTGCTGCTTCATTAGTTCCAAAACCTTGCGGTTAAAGAGAGAAATACAGCCGTGAATACCTCCGTTAAGAAAAAGTGTATCTTTTACCTGCTTCGGCTTCCAAAAAGGTATTGTGTCTGACGAAATACTATTATTATTCCAGATATAGGCGTTGGCATATACAACCTGCGGCTTGGTATTATCTTTTTGTGCAATAGCATTAAACATCAATTCAATCTTATTGTCCAACCACAAATCATCTTGGTCGCAAAACATAATAAAATCACCTTCGGCAAACCTTAACAAGTGCATAAAATTAGCAGGAGAATTATGAAATACGATACCATCTTCTACCAACTTTATCCTATTATCTATTTGTTGCCATTTGCGAATAATATCAAGCGTTTTATCACTACTTCCGTCATCGTGGATTATCAAATTCCAATCCTGAAACGATTGCGTAACGATAGAAGCAATCTGTGTTTGAATGTATTTTTCTCCATTATACGAAGCTAATAGAATATCAACTTGTGGCATAGTTCTTTTTTATTAGTCGGTGGCGTTGCGTACTTCCAGTGTCTTGCATACAATCGTTGCTCTCTATTTCATCTTCCGAAAATAAGAACATCATAAACACTGATATAACTTCTACAAACACTTTTATACTCAAAATTAAAAACAAAATAAAGCAAAAGATAAAAAATACCTGATGCTTACGGTTTGTTCGCAAGTTAGCCTGCCAAATTATTTGATATTGATAGTAAGTATATATTATACAACCAAAGATGCCAAAGTAAAAAATAAGACGAAAATAACCAACATCTGTATCCTTATAATAGAAAAAGGGTCTAAATGGGTCATCAAAATAGCCATCACCAATCAGCCAAGTCTTCCAATTATCTGGTTGTATGAGTAGCATTTCCCGCAACTCGTCTGTGGAAGTAGTTGTCAGTTCTCCTCCCTTGTCGTAGGTGTAAAACATCTCAAAGCCAAATTCAAAGTAGTTATCAAATTTTGCTTTTGTTGAAGCTGGCAAAGCAACAAAATATAATAGTGCCACAAAAAAAGCACCAAAGATTATTGGTTTAATATATCTTTGTATCTGAAATCTATTAAAAACAAACATCAGTACAAGTCCTATGGCAACACCGAGTATTGTTGTACGGGACATCATTGAACCTATGATCGTAATAAAAATAAAAAGCAAAAATAGTAGTAGTGTAGTTTTGATACTATGCTTGTCCTTTAATTTATCAACTATCATCAATAGAGCAAAACTATTTATAATACCAAGTGTTACAAACTGAGCGCCAACACCTAACAATCTAAAACTTTTTCCCGCTGCCACAGAGCCAGCAGACTCTGGCTTAGTCAATGTTTCCAGCATAAAAGTACCGAAAGACGGAATCAAAACCATTAGTGCCGATAACAAACACTGCAAAGTAGCAGCAGCAATTATATAAGTGGAAATCAAATCAAAATCTACTCTCTTATGGACACTTTTTATCATCCTTGTTACAACGTAGGCAGCAAGGAAAACCAAAATAAAAGAATATATCAAATATATGAATTGAGATTCTGTTGTGCCATTCACAATATTGGAAACGATAGCAAAAATCAACACAGCCAACAAAGCATACACTACTTTTAGCACATTGTTGCCAATGACAAGTTGCTGCTTTTTTGAAAAAACCAATATCAACGTACCTATAATCCCGTAAATAGTACGAAAAGCTACATTGGGTAAAAATCTAAAGACAACAGGATAAACAAGACAAAAAGTGAAAAGCAAAATTAATATCTTTTTTATCATCTACGTCCTCTGGCTTTCCTAATAGTTAAATTTATTCTATTTTTCAATATACCTCTGTTACTTTTCTGTGAAAATTATTGTCTGTTCTTCAATTTTTTTGTACCTTTGCAACCCGAAAGCCAAAAAACAAATATTTTTTATAAACAATCAACAAAAGAAATCTTAACAATGAAAAAACAATACTTCATAACAAAAATGCAAATTGCAAATTCATTTCAAAATAATATCATAAAAAAACATCACTTTTCGGTCTTAAAAACGTGATGACTTCATATAAAATACTGCAATCAGGCTACAACTACTTAATATGCTAATTGGTTGGGATAATCGGCTACATTATCCCTATTTTTGTATCTTTTCGCCAAAATGAAACGCCACTTCAAGAAATTAAAACGCCACTTTAATTTTCTAAAGCTTTGTTTCAGTAAATTGTTACTTTGTTTCATTTTCCTAAAGCTTTATTTCGGCAAATTGTTACTTAATCTCGTCCAAATAAACCAAAAAAGCACCATTTTTGATGAGTATTTTATGTAAATAATATGAGAATAATTTATATTTTTTCACCATAAAGTACGGGTTAATTTTTCATTATTTTGTCTATTTCGCAAGTTTGTTTTGTTTAATATTTATTACGCCAGTTTTTTGCACTAAATCAACAATTTATCCCTGTATAAGTTTCAGCAGTTTAGCATAAGCATTATCCCATGTGAATGATTTGATGAAATCATTAGCCGTTGTAGCAATTCGTAATCGTAACTCATCATCTTCAATCAATTTCATAATGTTTTCTGCCAGCAAATCAGGACGATGAACTGGGGATAAAAGAGCCGTCTTGTCATCTTTGCAAACAACAGTAAAGCCACCTATATCCGTGCAAGCAATGGCACAACCACACATCATAGCCTCCGGTGGAGTCAAACAAAATCCCTCTCCGTGTGAAGCACTTATGAATATTGCGGCTTCGTTATAGACCTTGTTCAATGTTGCCTTGTCCGGCGTTTGGTAATAGTTATACCACTCAGGTAAGTCTTTTGGGCGTTTGGGAAAACCAAAAAGATTGACGCTTAATTGAGGATACTTATTCTTAACAATAGCCAATGCCGCAAAAGCATCTTCACAACCTTTCCATTTTAGAATGTGATACAGCATTGTAATCTTATATTTATCCTTTTGTGGAAAATCAATAGTTTTAGTGAAAAAATCAAAGTCAAAACCATTATGAATGAGCGTGCAGGCTTCCCCTTCCGCCTTCACTAAATCCTCCAACCACTCGGCAATAACAATCTTTCTAAGCGGTAAATGATAGGTATTTTTAACTCTTTGCTCACTGAAAAACCATGCTTCAAAGTGTTGAATGAGATAAAACTTTTTGTCGTTTGAGACCTTCTTATATTTAGCGAGATATTCTGATGTTTCAACGGCAGTAGCAACGTAAATGTCTGCCTTTGAAACAAACCTTTCCGACAAGCACCATACCATTTGCTCCTTAACCTTAGCGTTGAGAGCAAACCATGAGTTGCATTTGTAGTTTTTGGTTAAAAGGTAATATACGAATCTTAGAATGCTACGTATTTTTTCCTTCAATGCTCTCTCTCCAAACAACAATGACGCAGGATATACGACCGACACATTGTAGTCATCTTCCGCTAAACGATTAGCATATTCATAAACGACCTTGAAGCCTCCGACAGGTCTTCTGCCTGCGTATGGAAGAATAAAACTAATTTTTGTCATTGATTTATATCTTTTCATCTAACGCTTCTAATGCTTTCTTATCCTCTGTCTTATCTTCCGAAAATAAAAACATCATAAAGATTGATATAATTTCTATCAGCACTTTTATACTCAAAATGAATAATAACACAATACTAAAGATAAAAAATATCTGATGTTTGCGTTTTGTTCGTAAATTGGCTTGCCAAAGTATTTGATATTGGTAATAAAAGTATGCTATGCAACCGAAGATACCAAAGTAAAAGATAAGACGGAAGTAGCCTACATCTGTTTCCATATAATACCTATACTTATCCAAAGGATTTTCAAAATGCCCATCACCTATTAACCAAGTCTTCAAATTGTCTGGTTGTATGAGTAGCATACCTTGCAATTCATCAGTAGATGCAGTAGATAATTCTCCTTCTCTGTCTAACGTATAAAGCATTTCAAAGCCGTACTCAAAGTAGCCATTGAATTGTTTCTTTGTTGAAGAAGGGATAATAACAAAATATAATAATGCCACAAAAAGCAATACAGATACTATTTGTCTAAAATATTTTTGCAGTTGAAACCTATTAAAATATAATAATAATAGAAGTCCAATAAGAGTTCCAATTATTGTTGTTCTTGCCATCATTGACCCCACAACTGTAATAAATATGAAAAGTAAATATAGTAAGAATGAAGTCTTAATGTTGTGCCGATCTTTTAATTTATCCACAATCATCAATAAAGCAAAACAATTTATGATACCAAGTGATACCGATTGCCCACCAACACCCATTAATCTCGTATCTTTGACTGATAGAATCCTGTTGCCATATTCCGTTATAGTTAATTTCTCAAACATAAAAGTACCTAAGGAAGGTATTATAATCATTGCTGCTGCAAGCAAACATTGTAATGTCGCGGCAGCAATTATATAGCTGGAAATTAAATCAAAATCTACTCTTTTATGGACACTTTTTATCATACTTGTTACAACATAGGCGGCAAGCACAACCAGTACAAAAGAATATAGCAAGTTTATGAACTGCATTTCTGCTGTACCATTTACAATGTTAGTAACAATGGCAAGAACTAATACAGGCAGTGGAGTATATAATATTTTGAGGATATTATTGTTGATAACAAATTGTTGCCTTTGAAAGATAATTAGCACAAATGCACCAATAACGCCAAAAACAGTACGAAATGCAACACCAGGGAGAAACCTGAAGATAACCGGGTAAATCAAGCAGAATGCAAAAAATAACGTTAGTACTCTTTTTATCATTTATATATTTTGAATTTTCTTAACAGTTTTGCCAATGAATTATAAACAATAATAAGATTAATGTACTTTTTATTTGCCAAGTATAGCAAGTACTTAGCTTTGTTACTTAAATGCGGAGTTGTTGCCATGTAGTTATTAGATTCGGGATACATATTGCAGAACTTTCGTAATAATATTTTATCAGTATTTCCTGAAATAATTCGTATTTTAGTCCATATTTTCAAATAATGTATATATGGTTCTACAACTGCATAGTCTTTTGTTTCACGGAAGAATGTTTCGAGGCTTTCTATATTAGCGAAAGACTCATTCTGCTTGCTTTGCATTATCTGAGGGGAGGTATATGAAGAAGTATTTATTGTATTATAATGATAAAAAGCCTGCGGTAAGTAAGCAACTTTCTTGGCATAATAAAACATTTTGATTGTTGCTAAATCTTCCCCTAAATTACAACCATTTATAAATTTCACACCCTCTTCTATAAATAAAGAACGTTTGAAAATCTTATTCCACAAATTCCATTTCATAGAAGTAGATAACATTAATTTTATGCATTTAGTGCTATCCTCTTCAAATTTTTGCATTATGCAGAATTGTCCATTCAATCTATCCTCAAAGTAATCACTCCAAACAATATCAGCATCGGTTTCTTTTGCTTTGTTATACATCTTTTCACAAAAGTCAATCGCCACCCAGTCGTCACTATCACAATGAAAAATATATTCTCCTGTTGCCTCGCTTAAGCCTGCATTACGGCTTGCAGCAAGTCCTTTATTGACTTTATGGCTTATTATTTTAATATCACCTTTCCTGTTAGGATGGTTGGCAATTGCTTCATTTAATATTTCAATACTATTATCGGGAGTACAATCATTAACAAAAATATATTCTATGTCATAGAGAGTTTGGGCAAATAAGCTCTCCGCACAACGAGCAATATACTTTCCTACATTGTAAATAGGAACAATAATTGTTATGTTATAGCTTTTTAACATATCAGATTTAGTTGGCTTTTCTTATTTGTAATATTTGATTCAATACAGCAACAAAGTCTTTCTTTCTAAATAATACAAAAATTATAAGACTCAATACTATATAAACAGAGGCTTTTGCCAAAAGTGCAACAAAATCGTTTCCTAAATGGAGTACCCTTTCGTTGAGGATATAAGTCAAGACAAAAGACGCTGCAATAAAAACAAGGTATTGTGCATAAACCTTAAAGTAATGAATTGGAGAGACGGCAAATCCATTTCTAAACAGAAAATATGGCTTCCATGTACAGACGATGATAATTTGGCTAATCAGTACCCCTATCAATATTCCGCTTAAATTCCAAAAATACCCAAACAATATTGATAGTCCTATATTCAATATTGCTTCTACAAGAGGTGCAAATACGTCTTTGTACAGGCCATAGGCATTTAAGAAAATATCACAAACTCTTATTTGTTGAACAAACAAATACATTGCAAGTAACACAAATGGTGTAGTTTCCAATATATATTGTTGTCCTACCCAAACTGAGATAAAGGTATTGGCAAATAAATAAAACAAAAAACAAAAAACAGAGGCTAACCAAAAGCGAAAAGTTGCCAACTTCCAAAACATATTTATTATCTTATCCTTGTTTCCTTCGGCTACTAAACTGCCCACTCCTGCATTCATACTACTAAACAAAGATGCCGCTAAAGTTGCTATTGCTGTTATTATTAACATATAGTTTCCATAAATAGCAACTAAGGTCAGAGAAGCAAAAGCATACAATATTATTGGGCTTGATTGCAACAACGCAAAGGTCCCAATTTTATGCACAAATAATTGTTTTGTTTTAACTATAATATCAGGATATTTTTTTCTTAGTAATGCACCTTGCGAGATAGAAGTAGTTAGCCATGGATATTCTTTTTTTAGTAATTTATTTAGCGCGATAGAAATCGCAATAGCAGCCAAAACCTCCAATGCTAACCAATATATGTATCCATTTGATAAAAAAATTATACACACAATTTGCAAAAGGATCTTGATAATAGTGAATCCCTTTAAGTTTATTATCACTTTATAATCTTTCTGATCTGCAGTCAGTACTATTTGCTTATAGTTTATGAAATATCCTAACATCCCACTAAACAATAAGACAGCAAAAGTTGCATAAGTATACCACATCGGAACATCTACCTTAGCAAATATCAGTGGGAAAAATAGCATAAGGACAATAGCAGCACCCAAAATTATATAGGCAATCTTTCTATATAACCAGCCTTGCACTGATACAATATCACATATTGCTTGCTTGTCTTTATTATATAACGGAGTATATAAAGAATATGCTATGGCTGTACCAATTCCTAATTCTGCCAAATTAAGCATGCCTAATAAACTGGTGGCTGTCGTATTTAATCCTAATACCTCTGCCCCCAAATGCTTAATAAATACTTGACGCGAGAAAAAATTCAGCACCAAACTGACAAAATAATATATCAATGATATTTGTACGTTTTTTATTGTCTTTTTAGTTCTAGAATCTTCCATTAGTACCTACTTTAATTTCTTTTCAATGGTTGTGCTATTCTGCTTATTTAGTAATCCTATGTAATAACTTAATCACCTTATGTATTATTAGCTTTATTGTATTACTTTTCGCTGATATGCTACATAGCATATATTCTATCTTGTTAGAATATTTTTTGTCCAATGCAGATAAAATTACTCTATCAATATCTTTGTTATTGGTATCCGTGATGAAAAATCGTTTAAATAAACGCCTTTGGGTGTCTCGTAGTATTGCTTTTTGAAATGGGGTATTCTCAGCAAAATATTCTCTTACTCGTAAAAAAGACTGAAAAAAGCTGAACTGCTTTAATTGGTCGTTATTGTGTGAAACGCTTTCCTCCAAGTAGCGATAAACAGCCGTACAATCCTTAATATATCCTACTTTGTTTCGTTTTGCAATATATAGCCAAAAAGGATAATCACTCATCATAAACAAGTCTAAAATACCTGCAGAAAATGCTTCCTCATACAGTTCCTTCCGTAATAAAACAGTTAATGTGCCAATAAAATTATCAAATAACAAGTCCTTGAATATATTTCCTTCCTTTTTACACAAAACTGTAGTGTTGAATTTACTATATGCCTGATAATAAATTTCAAATCGTGTATGCACTAACCCATAATCGGGGTTAGCCTCCATAAAATCCACTTGCTTTTGCAACTTCAAAAAGTCTGTCCAATAATCATCACCTTCGCACATTGCAATATACCTGCCTTTGCAAGCACGTACCGTTTGCATAAAGTTTTGACTTACTCCTAAATTGTGTTCAGGTAAAAGCAACTTTATTATATCAGGATATTTCTGTTGGTAATCTATACAAATCTCTCGTGTTCTGTCTGTGCCACAATCTTCACTAATAACCAACTCTATTGGAAAATCTGTCTTCTGCATCAAAACTCCCTCTATTGCCTGAGCAATATAATCCTCATGATTATAAGTAATCATGCAAACTGAAACAACTACATTCTTATTATCCGTATTGGTCATACTAATTCCAAAAGCCCCTTTCCCCTGTCTCTTATTCTTTTTACTGGAGTTCCTGCGTATATTCCCCAATCTTCAAGATTATGATTAACTAACGACATTGCCCCTACCGCTACTCCTTCTCCCATTATTAGATTTGGAAAGACAATACAACCTGCTCCTATTTGAGAATATTTTTTTACAATAACCTTCCCTCCCGTTACATTGGTGCATTCTTCGGGCGGCATTGGTGAAATCAAATAGTTTCCGCTAAAATCATCCATTGCACTAAAAATAGTTGTACGTGGCGACAGTCCTGTATAATCTTCCATTTCTATTCCTAACTTCCCATATAACGCACAATAAGCAGCAATATGAACATAAGAACCAATGGTAATATCCCCCGAAAGAATAGAAAAATCATCTATCCGAACATTGTTACCTATCCTAATGGTCTGAGGAGAGTATATGCTACACTTTTTACTGACTAACACATTGTCGCCAACACTTGCAAAGCCTATTTCTGCTAATTCCGTCTGTGAATAAAATGATGTCATACCCCTGTCCTATCTATTAAACACAGAAATAACTCTCTCCACATCATCCTGTTCTATCTCGTGGTGCATAGGCAAACAGATAACACTATTGGCTACCTTTGTTGCCACTGGCAGATTGCTTGTTGCTGCCGAATCCAAAGCTCTATATGTAGAAAACGAACTAATCAATGGATAGAAATATCTGCGGCTGAGAATATCATTGTCCTTCATCTTAAAATACAACTCATCTCTACTCATACCATATTTGCACTGATCAACAAAGATTGGAAAATACGAGTAATTATGTCTCACCTGCTCAATATCCTCCATAAAACTTATACCTTCCACTCCTTTCAACCTCTGCCTGTAAATCGCTGCTATCTTTTGACGTTTTGCTATGGCGTCATCAACATATTTGAGGTTTAAGATACCATACGCCGCTCTCATCTCATCCATCTTGCCGTTAATACCCGGTGCTACCACATCTACCTCACCTGCAAAGCCGAAGTTTTTCAAGTAATCTATCCTCTGTTTAGTCCCTTCGTCATGGCAAATCAATGCTCCTCCCTCAATGGTATTGTATGTTTTTGTGGCGTGAAAACTTAGCGTTGATATGTCCCCAAAATTCAATACCGACTCCCCTCCTGTCTTCACTCCAAAAGCATGTGCCGCATCATAAATAACTTTCAACCCATACTTATCTGCTATTGCCTGTATCGCCTCCATATCACAAGGGTTACCATACACATGAACAGGCATAATGGCAGTGGTTTGAGGTGTTATGGCTCTTTCTATTTTATTGGCATCAATGTTTAAGGTCGTGGGGTCTATATCCACAAAGACAGGCTGAATGCCGTTCCACCAAAGGGAATGAGTCGTGGCAACAAAACTGTATGGCGTAGTAATAACCTCACCTCTTATTCTTAATGCCTGCAAAGCGGTTATCAAAGGTAGTGTCCCGTTGGTAAATAAAGACAGATATTTTACTCCCAAATACTCACAGAGCTTCCTCTCCAACTCTTGATGAAATAAGCCATTATTGGTTATCCATTTATTGTCCCATATCTTTTGCAGGTACTCATTGAACTCCGCCAAAGGTGGCAATAAAGGTGATGTAACTGTTATCGTTTTCATATATATAAGGGTGTTTTATAACTTAATGTACGTGTATTTTAAGTTGGAGTACATGTACTTTAACTTGGAGTACATGTACTTTAAGCTGGAGTACATGTACTTTAAGCTGGAGTACATGTACTTTAAGCTGGAGTACATGTACTTTAAGTTGAAGTACATGCACTTTAAGTTGAAGTACATGTACTTTAAGTTGAAGTACATGTACCTTAAGCTGGAGTACATGTACTTTAAGTTGAAGTACATGTACTTTTCATCTGTCGGTTATTTCTTTGAAAAGAAATGTTTGTTTTTGATAATGCCATAATTATCTTTGGCTATGGTAACGAGACTTTTTAGCTCCGTAGATTTGGTGATATAGGCTATGAGCAGGTAATACAACATCGCCAACGATAAGCCTATAAGCAGTTTCAACCCGTTGCTGTCGGTGAGTTTTATGGCAAAGAAAACGATGACACCCATTGACAGCGAATACAATAAAGATGGGATTAAGTCCTTCATTTGCTTGAAGAAACCTATGTCTATCAGCTTGCCGGTATAGTGCGTGTTGAGCACAAGGGCTATGAGTGAAGTAATAATTCCTCCAACGCACATAGCGGTAATACCTATTGGAACGGTGATAAACAGCATTGCTACTCCGATTATTTTCTTTATTATTTCCAGTCTTAAAAACAGGTCTGAGCGTCCTTTGACTTGTAACAAATTCAGGTTAATTGCGTGAATGGGATACCACATAGCGGAGAAACAAAGTATCTGCAACCATAAAATAACTCCGTGCCATTTAGTACCCAAAACAACATCAATAGTAGGTGCAGACAAGGCACAGAGAGCAATCATTAGGGGGAAGACGATAAAGGCACTTAGGCGTAAATATTGTCTATATACGTTCTTCAGTCTGTCGTTTTCTGTCTGAATGCTGCACAGGATAGGGTATGTAACTCTGCCGATAATGCCGGTGAGGTTGGAGGAAGGAAATTGAGCAAACTGGTCGGCTCTGGAATAGATACCCAAACTGCTGGCTGAGAATTTTTTTCCAATTATAAGTGTGTAGATGTTTTTGTACAGGGTATCCAACAATCCGGACGCTAACAGCTTAGAACCAAAAGAGAACAATGTCTTAAATGATGAGTATGAGAAGACTCTTTTAGGTATCCATTTGGCGTATATCCAGAACATAACAGTAGATATTGCAGCCCCCAACAAACTTTGCATAACCAATGACCATACGCCATATCCGTTGTACGCCATAACAACACCTATCACACCCGAAACAACGATAGACACAATAGAAATCTTTGCCTGTGTTTTGAAGTCAATGTTTATTGTCAGTTTGGTTCTTTGTATTGTGGATAGAGAATTGATGATAAGTACTAAGCCTACTATCTTGGTTAGCTTTTCCAATATTGGCTGGTGGTAGAAATCGGCAATGAGTGGTGAGGCAAAGAACAACAATAAATAAAACAGGACAGCCACGACAATATTAAAGTAAAATACTGTTGAGTAATCCGTCTCCGTTCTGTTGTGTTTCTGAATTAGGGCGTTGTTAAAGCCACTATCAATAAATATCTGTGAAACGGCAAGAAATATGGCAAGCATTCCTATCAAGCCATAGTCTTCGGGTAATAGTATCCTTGCAATAATGATTTGTATCACAAAACTGATACCCTGAACAGAGAATTTATCTACCGAAGACCAAAAAAGACCTTTTAATGTATCTTGCTGTAGGTTACTCATTGTTAGTTTCTGTCACCGCTGCTAAGATATTTTATTGAAGTTTTGTCTTTATGACTTGCTCTATTGCTTCAACGCTTGTCATCTTCGCCATTTCTTCCGGCTCAAAAGACACATCAAATTCAAGTTCCAGTTCAAGTACTATATCCAAATGACGTAAAGAATCCCATTCCAAACATGTTGCCTGTGAGGCTGTGTCTTCTACATTTTCAAGTTGCAATACTTGCCTTATAACTTTTTTTATTCTATCTCTCATAAGTATCTGTAATTTTGTGATAGTTCTATCTCTTGTTGTCTTAAATCTATGATATAATTTTTTATTGCGTCTTCACTATGCAAACAAGTAAAGCCAACCCTATCGTAAAAGTCTGCTACTTGTGTATTCTTAATCGTTGGTATGTATGTGGCTTTTACTTGCTCTATCCCCTCCGACTGCAAAGTCTTCAAAACATATTTAGCAAAAGCCTTTTCTATGTCCTTGCCCAAAACTCTACAACTTAGCAAAAACGAATCAAATTCCGCATTCTTACCTTCTATTTTGATAATACACAATCCCGTTATTCCACTATTGCCAAATTTATCACTGACTGACAAAGTGAATATCTTACCTTCATTGTTTATAATTTGTCTTAAATCGGCATCAATATAACGATGAGTTGTCAGATTAAACTGGTTAGTCTTCTGTGTCATTTGAGAAGCTCGCACAATGGTCAAATCATTAGCGTCCTTGATTGACAAAACTATTTCAAGGCTGCGGATATAATTCTCCATATTGGTAAATGATTTATGCATAGTTGCACGAACCGCATTCTCTTTATATTGCTGCGTTTTATCCTTATCCTCTGTTGTTATGTTATAGATAGAAAAATATCTTTCTGCAACGTCTTTGAAAAACATCGGCAAATCGTATGGCTTCTCTGGAAAGTCCGGTACAACTACCTCTGGAATATAACTCTTTATCAGTTCTCTTTCCGTAGGATTATCGTCCAAAAACACAAAACTATCCAATCCAATATTTAATTCCTCCGCAATTTCCCTTATATTATCAGCCTTATTGTTCCAATTTATCCGCAAAGACGCAAAATACTCTTCTTTTAGCACAACATCAGGGTGCAGTTTCCACATTTGGCGGACATCTTCAATATTATTCTTACTACAAACAGCAAGTATCACTCCTTGTTTGCTCAACTCCAATATTAAATGCTGAAATATTGAAAAAGCCTTACCCGGATAATCTCCTCCCAAAGCAACGCCTTCTATTCCGTCTTCCCCCAATATACCGCCCCACAAAGTATTGTCTAAGTCAAGCACCAAAACCTTCTTGCGTTTTAGCTCTAT
Organism: Bacteroidales bacterium; assembly: GCA_031260565.1. Classification (GTDB taxonomy): domain Bacteria; phylum Bacteroidota; class Bacteroidia; order Bacteroidales; family P3; genus JAISGN01. The sequence continues at coordinate 14,748 of JAISLH010000019.1, read as the reverse complement.
AGCGTTAAGTTGAGACGAGCACCAAGAACCGAAATCTGCTGCAAGACGAGGGTTTAATCCCATTTGTGAGACAAAGTAAAACTTCCAGTCAATAAGTTCTATTAGAGGGTAGCGGCTGCAAAAATCGTCAAAGTCTATAACCTTTATATTACGACTTTGCTTGCTCAACTCATACAAAGCATCATTATAATAACTCACCGCATCTGCCAGTGCATTATCGGACAAGACGGTCTTCACATTAAATATATCTTTTATGGTAAAGACAATTAACATTTTGTCTGCACCAATTTTGCTTGCCGTCATCTGCAATAAATCAACATAATGCTTGACTTTTTGAGCCGCAACTTCATTTTCTGCTATTGGTGAGAGATAAAACCATATATACCTTTCGGCTTCTTCCACCGAAGATACGTCTTCGTAACCAGAGAAACCGGTTGGCAAAAACTGAAAAAACCTCTCTATCGTTGCGTTTCTGAAAACAAAGTACTTCATCGTTTATTGAGCAGTTCTATCAGTCCAACATTCTTATTATAAAGGTAACAAATCAATCTGTTATCCAAAGCCACCGCTGGTACAGGCTTAAAAAGAGGCAAATATCTTTGATGTTTCATATCCTTAATTGCCGTCTCAATATCCTCCACCTCATAACAAATATGATACGGGCTTACCCCGCTCTTTTTTAAGGTACTGACAACAGGTGAAGACTCATCAACAGCAGCCACCAACTCAATAAGAGGAAAACCACTCTTGGTTAAAAATGCAATCTTTGAATTCTGAATATTATCGTGATAGACCTCTGACAACTGCCAACCTGCCTTCACGTAATACTCCGCTGTTACAACAATATCATTGACAGCGTAGCCTATGTGGTGAAAAGTAAAAGTATCTAACATTTTAACATTTAGTCGGATTGACTTGAACTTCTGTTTTTATCCTTAACTCTTAAAACGCGGTGATATGTTTTTAATAAGCGGCGAGAAAAATCATAAAAGCCATGCTCTGCAATAAACAACATCAACCATGGGCATAAACCTATCGCTTTATAATATGAGAAAACTAAATGTGTTTTTCCATACTGATAATATTCCTGACTTGACAGCAAACCTTCTACATACATCAAGTACTTATTTTTGGTCATATATACATCAATATATTTAATAAATTGTTGCTTATTATGTTTTTCCAAAACACATTTAATCATTTCACCGTTTTTAAACCACCCATCATATTTTGATTTATTCAGGGAATTGGTTACCGAGACAGCATTATACCAATAATTATAATAAGCTTTAGAGAGGTAGCTTAATTTTAGAAGAGGCTCTATCATCATTAATTCTATAGAGACAAGTAAATCTTCCGCACTACCAACACCTCTATTAAAAATATTGTGCTGCTTGTATAAGCTATGCCTTACCAATTTTGACCACATACTCACACATGTAAAGGTAGTCAGCATACACTTAATGACATCTTCTACTTTTGGATTTGGGGATAAAATTGCTGATTTAACATAAGTTGAATGATTCTCAGCATCAAGCGAAAAATAATCTACAAACAATATATCACTATTATCTTCTATAATTTTGTCATACATTTCTTGCAACATATTAGGTTCAATCCAATCGTCACTATCCACCCTTATTGAATATGTACCTATGGCTTTTTCAAGAGCTAATTTAGCAGCAGGAGCAGGTCCGCAGTGTTCATTCTCTTTATGAAATACTCTAAACCTTAAATCTTTTGCTGCATACTCATCACAAATAGCACCTGAACCATCTATGCTACCATCATCAACTACTATTACTTCAAAATCATCAAAAGTTTGTTTGGCAATGCTGTCAAAGCACTTTTGCAGTCGTGTTGCAGTATTATATACTGGCACCATCACTGATATTTTAGGACTATCAATCATTTAGAATTTATATTAAATTAAGTAAAAAAAATACCTTAAATCAACGAAACGCCGCTTTAGAAAATTAAAACGCCACTTCAGCGTCACGAAACGCCACTTTAGAAAATTAAAACGGCGTTTGGAAAAACTACCCCTTATCTGCCTTTTTTTGAGCATTCGTTGTGTGAAAATCAAACACGACTATACATCTATTTTCGGCACTTTTGCCCAATCTATTCTTTGAATGGCTGTACCAATATCCGTAAATTCAAAGTCAGAGAGCCATTTGTCAAATTTACCAGCTGTATTTCTCAACCCATAATACGATTTAAACTTCCTCATAAGAGACACGTCCGAAAGCATTGGCTGTCTGAAATCAAAATCTCTTGGATGAAAATAAGACATAAGGTAATCACTGTGTTTGGTCATTCTTTTTATAGCCCTGTAATTCAACAATCGGAAGTATCCACCAGCACTAAACAAAACTGGAAACTGGGATACAAATGGCAGTTCTTTCATTTCTATGCCATTATGATTAAGAATAAACGGCTCTTTTACTATTCCGTGAAAATGACCGTAGGAGGCAGTAACAGCATTGGTAAGCGAGGAGTCAATCTCTATGCCTGCTTCACTCATTATGTCAAAAGTCCAGCTCTGTTCATTATGAAGTGAGAAGCCGGGAGCACGATAATACTTGACTTTTTTGCCAATTACATCTTCTATTGTATGTATGGACTCAAACAAATCAGTACGGAATTCATCCCTTTCCATTTCATAGACCAACTTATGGTGCATTGAGTGAGTGCCTATTTCGTATTTTTCTGCTATCTGCCTGACAAGGTCTGGGTATTGTTTGGCAATATCACCCACTACAAAGAATGTAGCCTTGTAGCTGTGCTTTTCAAGGAATTGCAGTAAAAGATCCACACCCTCATATATTCTCTTATCACCATTATCTTCCACTGCCTTATCTCTATCCAATATATCAAACCATTGCTCAATATCAAAGGATAATATTCTTAATGGCTTGTCCGCTATAACTCTATCTGCCGTTAAAATCTTTTTGTTTTCTTTCACAATTATTGAAGGAGAAGAAGTCAAAACATTATATATCTCCAAATGTTTTTCTATAACGCTTTCTATATTAAAGTTTGCTTCTGCAAATAAGCGAGAGTTTTTACCCATTTCCCTACGCTTTTGCTCATCATTTAGCAGCAATTCTATTTTTTGAGCCAATGCCTTAGAATCTTTAACGGGAACGATGTAGCCATTATAACCATCCAACACACACTCTTTACAACCATGTGTATTAGTAGTAATGATAGGTCGTCCAATAGCACAGGCATCTATCAAAGACTTTGGCAATCCCTCCCTATAAGAAGGCAACACAACAATATCGGCATTGGTTAAGTGATAAATAATCTTTGGCGAAAAGTCAATCCATTTTATATATTGATTATCTATTAAGCTAAACAATTCCTTTTTTGAAACATTCGCTCCGTTCTGTTTATCAAAATGCCCTAAAATTATGAACTCTACGCTATTGAGAAACTTATCCTTAAGGATTGTAGCAGCAGCAATAAACTCTCTAATACCCTTATCCCATAATATACGGGCAGGTAGCAGTACTCTCAATTTTTCTTTTGTCGTAGGTTCTTGATACGAAAAGTCCATTAAACTCACCCCACTACCCTTTATCAAATGATAATTTTCAAGTGGAGAATGATTAGACTGCTTAAATTCGGCAAGATCGTCATTGTTCTGTAAGATGTAATGATAGTTTTTGTTCCTAAAAACCATATTCATTACAAATCGTAAAACTTTTTGCTTTAGCCCATTTCTGCCGTTAGTGAAATTATAACCACCTCCGCTAATAGCATTGACAGCACTTGAAGTTCCAGCCAGTTTAGCCGCACAACAACCGATTATACTACAATAGAGAGTTACATGGTGTATAATATCAGGTCTCTCTTTCCTGTATATTTTATATAGCTTATAAATGTTGCCGACCTTAAATATCACATCTCGTTTTGAACGATTAAAGTTAAGGTTCTTAAACTTCAAACCATACGACTCTATCTTATCTTTGTACCCGTTGTCTTTTGTTACTATTGTAACATCATAGCCTTCCCTTAACGCAGCCAATGCTATAGGCAAGCGGTGTGAAAGGAAGAAGGTATCGTTATTGACTACTATGAAAAGCTTCAATGAATTCATTTTATTATCTATTTAGTTTCATTTGATTGTTGTATGACAGCACCCAAACAAAGAATAGTAACATGCAAGGATAAAATATATTACGCTGTCTGATTATCAATCCCAAATTGCTCATAACCATGCAAAATATCATTGCCCCAAACAGAAAAAACATCAATGAAAACTTTATAATAAATGGTGATGCTTTAAACGCACGTATAGGGTGAGATTTAAATACCTTTATAGTCAATAAAACAACAAATAAATTTTCAAACATTATAACCAAATCAGTAAGCTTCATTCTATCAATAAAAAAAAATGGTCTGTATAAATATGATAATAATTTCAAAGGATATGGGTATTTTGAAATATCAACAGCTGTATTGCCATAACTTAAATTGGATGAAAAAGAATCAAACGCTCCAACTACTTCATCCACTTCAGTTACACCAAACATTTCAAAAACAACTGGGCTTAAAATTAAAATACCAGCGAATAATAATGTGCTAATAATAATTTTCAAAGACGCAGAAACCTTCGCACCAAAAAGGAAACTGTACCCCAATGCTATAATAAAAATAAGAGCACAGTGCGGACGGACATTGAAAGTTAACCAAAAAGAGAAAATTGCTAATAAAAGTCGCTTTTTAATTTTTATGAGAGAATAAACCAGTGCTACACAAGTGAAGAATAATAAAGAATCTTTGCCTACTGCTACAGACCATAAATGTAAATTTGGCAGGAACATAATAAAAGGAAATATCGTTATTCCACATAATTTTGAACTTTTCGGCACAAGTTCCAAAAACATCTTATACGTTAAAATAATACCAATAAAACCGATAAGTGAGAAAAATAGTGTTAAACTAAAGTAAGAAAAACCCAATGTGTTGGCAAAAGGATAACAAATTGCATTCATAAAGTGTGTGCCCGGAATGAGTATCTGTTCATTAAAATCCATTGGAGTCATTTTTTTTGCTGCATACCTCCAATATCCAAAAGCATCTACTCCTTTGAGAAAAAAGCAATAATAAACACTAAATATTAAATGGTATAGCCAAAGTAATATAAGTATTTCCTTATGCTTACTTGAGATATTAAAAAACAAAGGCAGGAAAATACCTAAGGCAATAAAAATTATTGGAAGTATGATATCCATTTATAAATTGTCTGTTTGTATTTTATAACTTTATTGTAATGCGGTAATTATGAAGATAAAATAGTCATATAATTATTCAACTGTCTATCTATACAGTATTTGTTTTCTACAATATTCCTTCCGTATTCTCCATGAACGGCTCTCAATGTCGCATCTGTGATGTATTGTTCAAAAGCATTTATCCATTCTTCCGGACTATTAACTAAAAATCCATTTTGTTCATGTTTTACAATATCATTATTTGCACCAATAGCAGAAGCAATTACAGGCAATCCACAAGCCATATATTGAATTAGTTTGTAACCACATTTACCCTGTTCCCATGGTGTATCTAATAAAGGCATAATTCCAATATCACAATCCAAAAGAGATTGTACTTCGGTTTCTTCTATCCATTTTATATGTTTTTCTTTGTCACCTAACTCTAATGTAGCATCTGCCCCAATTATATGCAGTTCAACATCATATTCATACATAATTTGTTGTAAAGCACTTTTTATTGTCATTAGATATGTAAGCGTATTCTGAGAGCCAATCCAACCTATAATTACAGGTTTCTTTTCTTCAATTTTTTTTATAGAATATCTACTTAAGTCAATAATAGTTGGCATTATTTCTATTCTTTTAGCACCTGTTTTTTTTGCTTTGCTGGCTAAATAATTATTGCCAGCAATAACAACCTGACTATATTTCATTACCTTATTTATCTTTTCTTTCAACAAAAACCGAATAAGCCAATTTGAATTCATATCATAATGATGAAAAATAGCATCGTCATAATCAACAATGTATTTTATCCCAATCAAAGCAAGTATTTTTTCTACAACGGCAGGGCAATATGGAAACAGTTCTTTCTCTACAAAAATCTTATCATATTTTCTTACTTTCCTTAAAACAAAAACACGTTTAATATATCCTTTAATTGCTGATATTAAAACCGATTTGTTTGAGTATAAATTATCAATATATTCATCATCAAAAAGAGGTGAAACATCTATATTCATTCCGGACTTTTCTATATAAGGGAAATACTGGTAACTTCTTAAACGGCTACTTGCTCCCTTTCGCGTGTATTTTGTAAAATAAAGGATTTTCATTGATTTAATAGGTGAAAATAAATCTCCTCGTATTTATTGATTCCGTCAGATAATGAAAAATACTTTTCAGCAACTTGGCGGCATCTGTTCTTACATTCTCCCGTATTTAATTCCGAAATTATCTGTGTGAAATTGTAATTGTCTAAATTATCAACATCAACAATCTTCCCCACAGAGTATTGATTTATATAATATTCACTATCTCCCACATAAGCATTTGTTATAACGGGAATTCCTGTTGCAAAAAGCTCTCCCAATTTTGTTGCAGAAGAAGCCCTTTTTGAGAAAAATGGATGAATGAAAAATAGGGAAATATCTATTTCTTTCATGCGTTCAGGCATATCATTGAAACTAACTTTCTCTAAGCTATAATTTGTAATTCCATATTTTGCCAATTCCTGCTTAATAGAATAATGTTGTCCATCATTGAATACCAGAAGATTACAATCAATCTGCTTATTTATAAGCGCCAGAGCTTCTGCGGTCTTTCCAAAATTGTACCACCCAACAGCGGTACCCACATAGCCTATTATTAGTCCTTTTTTATTTTGCCTTACTCTATCCGTATTAAATTTTTCCAAATCGACACAAGTAGGTATTACTGTAATATTATTTAACTGGTCTCCATTCCTAAATAGCAAGTTTTTTAAAATAGTCTCTTTTCCATAGTTAGACAATATCGTTATTTGATCTGCTTGCAAATACATTTTCCTTTCTATCCATTTCGCAATTTTATACAAACAATTTCTCCTATTCAAACTGCCAACATCCGCTTTTTCGTCAAACCAAAAGCCTCTGGTATCAAATATATATTTAAGATTGTGATGCCCTTTCTTAAGAAGATAGGCTATAAATGTAGGCATGTAACTTCGGCAATGCAATAAAACTATATCTTCTTTTTTCATCAATGAACGGGTTAATCTATACACTTTCAAAAAATCACTCAAATAGCCTTTCATTCCTCCTTTATATAACAAAGGATACCAATGAATATTTTGTTGAAGTAGAGATTCCTTTAGTTTTTCTTTTTTAGATGTATCTAAATAATCTTTTTCTCGTTCGAGTGAAACCAAGTGGAATGTATAGCGTTTCGACAGCCCATATAAATAATTCAGAACCTGTGATGTACCTAATGGTTCCATCATTCCGGTATAGCTTATATATAAAACTTTATTTTTCATAAATCTTTTCTAAATATAAAATAGTTGTAGAAACATCAAACCCTTTTGAAGCAATGATGTGTGAATAATCTTTTCTTTCGTAAACCACACACTCATTTATCTTCTCAGCCCAAATTTTTGTAGGCAGATAAATATCTAACATCTCTACATTATTGGTCAATATAGCTTGCTTAGAAATATTTTGTGAGGCAAATATTTTTAATCCTGCGGTTTGTGCTTCTACTAAAGCCAAAGGTAAACCTTCAAAAATTGATGGAAATACAAATATATCTATTCCTTGCAGTAACTCATAAGTATCCTGTCTTATCCCCCAAAATACAACTTTATTAGAAATATTTAATTCCGCTACATAATCTTTTATATCAGCAAGCATAGCCCCACTTCCAATTAGCCATAAAACCGCATTGCTATTTATCTCTAAGAATGATTGAAATACATCAACTATATATTTTTGATTCTTTACCTTTAGAAAAGAACCTATATGTCCAAAAACTATTTTATCTTGAATGGAATATGTATCTCTAATCCGCTTTCTCACATCTTCACCATATTTAAATAACGATGTATCTATGCCATTATTAATTATTTCCACTTTCTGCTTTTTATCTCCATAAAACCACACAGCGGCTAAGTCAGAACAAGCAAAAAAATAATTTGCATAAGAATGTAATCTTAATTTATTTATTAAATGTAAAAAAAAATGTATTTTATTAGGAGACTTTAATGAATTACTATGTGAATGGATTATCCTTGTTTTGATTCCCTGCTTTTTCGCATATATCAAAGGCAATATTGAGGTTAATGATGAAGCGTGTTGATGGATAGCTATGTAATTTTTCCCTTTTTCTTTGAAAAACTTTGCCAACGCCATTCTGTTTTTAATTATTCCTTTGCGTCTTGGTGGAATATAATAGATATTACCGCCAAGTTTCTTTATTTCCTCATCAAAAGCAGCTGTATCTTCAAGAGAAACCAAAAAATCAAACTGTATTTTACTTCGATCAATGTTGCGATAAACATTCATTATAAATGTTTCAATGCCACCAATATCCATTGATCTAACAATGTGTAAAACTCGAATCATGATTTTATTATTTTTGAATATAAATATCGTTTAAAGACTTGCCTTTGTGCTTTATCTAATACTATCCAATAGGTAGATAAGCCTATTGATAAAAGCGAGGAAAAGAAAATAAGCATGAAACGCAAAAAACCTTCTTCAAAGAGGTAAACAAATAAAAATGGTAAAATAATTGACAGAAGGATAACTTTTATTTCTATCAAACAAGTTTTCTTTAAATAAAGAAAGATAGAAAATGTAGGAATATTTTTTTTGCATTCTACTAAAAGCATTACAAACATATATAAATTAGATATACAAATTAAAATAATTGCCCAATAAGATTCTGCAATCTTTATTTTAAATATCAAATAAGAACAAATAATCATAATAACTGAAACAATACATAATCTTATAGTCTTTGTTTTTATTTTGCCCGTAGAATTAGTAGCCATATTCATTGAAGATGAAAATGTGTATATAAATGAAGACAGAATACCCCATTTAACAAATAAATTAGTTTCTATAGGAACATCCTTAAGCCAAAGACGAAGAACAAAATTTGTCTCAAACATCATAGGAATAGCAAAAAACAACATAAGAATAGAAGAAACAAAAGTAGTCGTATTTATCAGTTCTGTCATCTCATCATATTTTTTTACTGAATAGTATTTTGTAAGTTGAGGAGTAGCGGCTTTTATAATATTGCTCCCCAACAAACTAATGGCAGACTGCACTTGATTGGCAATAGAATAAGCCACATTAACAGATAATTGAAAAAATAAATTTAATATCACTGCTATACCACTTGTTTTTAATGAAAAACTTGCATTTCCAAACAAATCCCAACCCGAAAACGAAAGCATAGGACGAAAAATAGATTTATCCCAAATGAATTTATACTTACATTCTTCAAAATGACGAATACAATAGATACGATATATAAGAGTTATAGCAACCGAAACACAAAGCGTAAGAACAGCATACAAAATCAGTTTGTCAAAATTACCAATGACAAGCAAATACACTATTCCGAGTTTCAAACAGGTATTTAATATCTCAATATAAGCATACACATTCATTTTTTCGTGCGACATAATAGAAGCGTTATATGGCACTTGCGTAATAGTAAGCATACTGCTCACAATAGTCAACTGATAAACCCATCGTGCAGCCGTCATTCTATCTAGCGGAATGACCATTTTGTTTTCCAAATACCATAATCCTATTGTTTCTCCCAGCAACAATATCAATAAAGCAATAAGAATGTGTACATTTAAAGCGCACGAAAAAGTCTTTTTCAGGCGTTCGAAATCGCCACGTCCGAGTTCAAAGGTGAGAAAGCGGGAGGTTGCACTTGACATACTTCCATTGATAAAACTGAAGATAGTAATAGCACTCGTAACAACAGCATTCAATCCGAAGTCATCAACACCTAAAGTTGCCAATACAACCCTTGATGTATATAGCGATACTGCCATTGAAAACAGTAGTCTTATATACAAAAAGATTGTGTTCTTTGCTATGCGTTTATTATTTTCTGAAACGGACGACATTCATTATAATTTTGTTGGACTCTTGTATCAGTTCCAAAATTCACCTTTCAATGATTTTCTATTAAGATTTTCTAAATCTACAGAAAGCCTATGCCCTAATTGCAACGCAAGAGCAGTGCCGCCAACTAAACGCAGTCCATTAAATAATGGAAATTGTTGCAGCTGATTTAAAAGTACCAGTGTGTGCTCTTCGACTGCAGAAGTTCGTAACATCTAAATTGATTTTCTTGTGTTTGGGTAACAGTGGCAATAAACGATAACGACTCTGGCAACATGCTTCTTAAGTCAAGGGCGATTTCTTTTATCCGTTCCAAGCCATAACATTGCCTTAAAAGCATCCAATCGTCCCACATCCCATAATCCAAAACTCACCCTACAATATAAGCAAAATGTTCGTCCATGTCCAAAGCAGACAAGTCTGTATCCCAAAACAAATTATTGGAAAATTAATTTAATATAGGGCTATAACCTTCCATCAACTATATTTTCCTCACAAGCACCTTTTACATCAAAAAGAACAGACGATGGGTTCATTAGAGATTGAATATCCAAAGACTTAAACTCATTATGAGCAACCCCTAAAACGACTGCATCAAACTTTTTTGCTGGTAATTCATTTATCAGCTCTACATTATATTCATGCTTCGCAATAGTAGCGTCTGCCAGTGGGTCATAAATAGTTATATTTGGAACAACATCTTTTAAGGCTTTTACTATGTCTATAATTTTAGTATTGCGAATGTCAGGGCAATTTTCCTTAAATGTAAAGCCCAAAACAAGAATATCAGAGGTTAAAACACAAATACCCTTTTTAATCATTAGTTTGATAACCTGATTTGCGACATACCCACCCATTGAATCGTTCATTCTCCTGCCGGCAAGTATTATTTCTGGGTTATAACCATAACGTTGGGCACATTGAGCCAAATAATACGGATCAACTCCTATGCAATGTCCTCCTACTAAACCCGGCTTAAATGGTAAAAAATTCCATTTCGTTGCCGCAGCCTCCAACACATCTGAAGTATCAATGCCCATTTTGTTAAAAATTATAGACAGTTCATTCACAAAAGCAATATTTATATCTCTTTGTGAGTTTTCAATCACCTTTGCTGCCTCTGCAACCTTAATAGTTGGAGCAAGATGCGTTCCTGCTATAATAACCGATGAATAAACATCATCAACCTTATGACCTATTTCAGGCGTAGAACCGGAAGTTACTTTTTTTATTCGTTCTACTGTATGCTCTTTATCTCCCGGATTTATTCTTTCGGGTGAATATCCAGCAAAGAAATCCTTGTTAAACATCAACCCTGATACTTTTTCCACCACAGGGAGACATTCTTCCTCCGTTGCACCCGGATAGACCGTAGATTCATAAACAACAATATCTCCTTTTGCAATAACCTTACCAACCGTTTCACTTGCTTTATAAAGTGGTGTCAAGTCAGGATGATTGTCTCTATCAACCGGCGTTGGCACTGCAACAACATAGAAGTTGCAATCCCTGATGTCTTCTATGTTTGATGAGCAAACAAAACCATTTTTAATTGCATTTTGAAGCAGTTCATCTGATACTTCAAGGGTTGAATCATGCCCATTCATCAGACTTTCAACACGGTTCTTATTCACATCAAAGCCTATTGTTTTATATTTTGTAGAGAATAAGCGTGCTAACGGCAATCCTACGTAACCTAAGCCTATTACAGCTATTTTGATATTATTCATGGGTTAATATTTTTAATTTTTTTTTATTTCAAATTTTTCCAATACCATGCAATAGCCTCTTTAAGTCCATCTCGCATTGAGTATTGAGGATTATAGCTTAACAATTCTTTTGCCTTATCTATAGAAGCAAGAGAATGAGGTATGTCCCCTACTCTATTTGCTCCATAAGTTGGAACTATTTTTGATATTTCTCTGTCAAACTCTGATAAAAACTCCTTCAAATATGACACTAATTGATTTAATGTTGTTCTCTCTCCAAAGGCAGTATTGTATATTTGATTAACTGCTCTTGGATTAGTTGTTTGCATTGCAAGAATATTCATCTGGACAACATTTTTGATGTATGTGAAGTCTCTTGAATATTCTCCATCCCCATTGATAATTGGAGAGTTATGGCTTATAAATTGCTTGATAAACAAAGGTATCACTGCAGCATAAGCTCCATTGGGGTCTTGTCTTTGCCCAAAGACGTTAAAATAACGCAATCCAATGAACTCTAATCCGTATGTTTTTGCAAAAATATCTGCATAAAGTTCATTTACATACTTAGTAATGGCATAAGGTGATAAAGGCTTGCCTATCACATCTTCAACTTTTGGAAGAGACTCACTATCTCCATAAGTAGAGCTGCTTGCTGCAAAGATAAAACGCTTCATCTTTGCCTCTCTCGCTGCAATAAGCATATTCAAAAAACCGCTAATATTTACGTCGTTAGTTGTTTTGGGGTCTTTAATTGAGCGGGGGACAGAGCCTAATGCAGCCTCATGAAATACGTAATCAACACTGCTTACCGCCTTTTGGCAATCTTCCAAATTCCTAATATCACCGACAATTAACTTAAATTGAACAGGATATTTCTCAATTATAGGCAATAGATTTTCTATATGACCTGTTGAAAAATTATCAAGACATACAACACTATAACCTTGTTCTAAAAGTGCTTCACATAAATTAGAGCCAATAAAACCTGCTCCTCCTGTTACTAATGTATTCATCTTATTTTTTTAATTGTACTGCTACAGCAAAATGATAAAGGTAATTGTTAATTTCTGAAATGTCTTTGACATTACTATTTAAATACGCTTCGCACAAACATTCTCTCAAACGGCAAACTTCTTTCGTAATGCTATATCTTGTAGAATGCTTAATCGTTAAATCTATTAACTCCAATGCTCTTTCAAATGGCTTTCGTGCAACATCATAATTACCTTTTCCTACCCATTTTAGAGTTCTTGACACCTCACTCCCTATGTTGCCCATTTGCTCGCAAAAACTCATTCGCTCCCATTTTCCTTCAGAAAGTTCTTTATGTTGCATCATTTGATTTTACTATAAACTATTTCTTTTATTTTTTCCTGAATTTGTACGTTATCCACTCCTCTGCTTTTATTACCTTGCCTTGGGCGAATGTTTATCATTGAATCAAATTCTAAAAAATCGTCTCCTGCTTCATAAGGATAAAGGTTGATGCCCCAAAGATTGTCTTGCTTAGAGTTGTTTGTCAATAAATATGCCTCTATATCCGAGTGCAATTCAGCATCAATAGCCAACACATTATTGCTCACATCTACAACTCCTTTTATCATATCGCCAAATGTATTTTCAGCTATCTTCTTTAACTCATTTATTGAAATTGAACTACCTATTATCTGCATTTCTATGAACTTTATCTACCATTATACATTTCATCATAATACTTCTCGTACTCTCCAGAGGTGATATTATCCATCCAAGTCTGGTTATCCAGATACCAGCGAACGGTTTTTTCTATACCTTGCTCAAATTGAAGTGAAGGCTGCCAACCCAATTCATTCTTTAATTTTGTAGAATCTATTGCATAACGCAAGTCGTGCCCAGCTCTATCAGTTACATACGTTATAAAATTGTCACTTGTACCTTCTGCATTGCCCAAAAGCTTATCAACGGTTTTAATGATTACCCTAATCAAATCTATATTCTTCCACTCGTTAAAACCACCTATATTATAAGTACCGCCTACTTTCCCTTTATGAAAAATAACATCTATAGCCCTTGCATGGTCTTCCACGTAAAGCCAATCCCTCACATTCTCACCTTTGCCATATACCGGTAAAGGTTTTTTATTTCTTATGTTGTTTATAAATAATGGTATGAGTTTCTCGGGAAATTGATATGGTCCATAGTTGTTAGAACAATTTGTTATAACAACAGGCAATCCATAAGTATCGTGGAAGGCTCTTACAAAATGGTCTGAAGACGCTTTGCTTGCCGAATATGGAGAATGAGGGTCGTACTTTGTTGCTTCAGTAAATAGTGTGTTGTCAAACTGCAACGCCCCATACACCTCATCAGTTGATATATGATAAAACAACTTACCTTCATAGTTATCTTTCCAACATTCTTTTGCCGCCTGCAATAGTGACAATGTTCCCAAAACATTGGTCTTTGCAAACGTAAATGGGTCTTTTATACTCCTATCCACGTGGCTTTCGGCAGCTAAATGCAATACTCCATCAATATTATGCTGTGTGAAGATACTTAACATTACTTCTATATCACAAATATCTGCCTTTATAAATTTATAGTTTGGTGCATTCTCAATATCTTTCAGGTTCGCCAAATTGCCAGCGTAAGTAAGTTTGTCTAAATTTATGACATTGTAATCAGGATATTTCATTACAAAAAGCCTTACTACGTGCGAGCCAATAAAACCTGCTCCACCTGTTATCAGTATATTTCTTTTATTCATAATCTATATCATCATCTTTAAAATCTCTATAAACATCCGTTGCTTTAAGCTCGGCAGGGCTTCCGCCAATAAAACATTTCTGAGGCAAAGCCGCATAACTGCGATTTAAGTAAGACTTAGCCCCTACTATGCAATAATCAGGTGTTGTTGTT
>JAISLH010000111.1 GCA_031260565.1 Bacteroidales bacterium | reverse complement strand
AGAAGGGCAGTCAGTAAAACGCCTATCGTGGAGAGAATGATACCCTGAAAGATTATAGGTTTGATTTCCGTAAATTTAGTGTCCATACCGCCAGTGAAAAGTATGATATTGAGGGCTATAGTGCCTATAACCTGAGCTGTTCTTGGGTCACTAATCATTATTCCTGCACCTTCACTGCCTGCTAACATACCAACCAAGAGGAAGAGCAGCAATGTAGGCACTCCAAGTCTATATGAGGTCTTGCCAGCCAGCAAACTCACAAACAGCAACACCGAACCAATCAATAACAATATGTCAATATCCATACCAATACTTATTTAATTAAACTTAATAACAATTTCAGGCAGGTAAAAGATAATAAAAATTACATCTAATACTTACCTTTTTTTGCAAAAGTACAAAAAAAATAATTAATAAGCTACAAAAAAATCAGCATTTGAAGAACAAACAGGCGTCACCAAAGGATAAAAACCTGAAATCGTTGTCCAACGCATAGCGATAGACCTTTTGCCAATTTTCTCCAATGAAAGCCGACACCAAAAGCAGTAAAGTACTCTTCGGTTGGTGAAAGTTGGTAACCATAGATTTGACAATACGGTATCTATAACCGGGTGCTATGATGATTTGTGTTTGTCCGCAAAGCGTATCTGTATCATTTGCGTCCATAGAGTTTAAAATGGCTTGCAAGGATTGTTTAACGCAAATGTCGGATTGTTCATCATAAGGCTGCCATTGCTTTATATCCATCTCCAAATACTTCCCTCCATTAGCCATAATCGCCAAACCGTGCCAGTAAAGGCTCTCTATGGTGCGAACAGATGTCGTTCCAACACAGCAGATGTTCTTATCGGCGTAGTCTATCAACGATTGGATAAGAGATTTGGGCACAGCAACCTTTTCGGTGTGCATTATGTGGTCGGCAATGCTGTCAGTGGTAACAGGTTTGAAAGTTCCAGCTCCAACGTGCAGGGTAAGGAAGTCGTAGTTTATTCCCTTGCTTTTCAGAGTCGAAAAAGTGCTGTCAGTAAAGTGCAAACCCGCAGTAGGAGCTGCTACAGAACCATTATGAAGTGCATAAACAGTCTGATAATCCACCTCATCCTCCTCCCGTACCTTTCGTTTGATGTAAGGAGGTAGCGGAACGATGCCAAAAGTCTGCATAATATCGGCAAAGGTGAATGATTTATCCCACGAAAACTCTACAATATGAGCTTCATTTTCCTGTTTCAGTCGTTTGGCTGTCAGAGTTACGGCTTGCGAATTGATTATTGCCGTCTTTGAAATCTCGTTTTCTTTCCAGCGTTTGTTGTTCCCTATGAAGCATTTGAAGACAAGACGCTCCCTTTGAGCGAAAGCCAGCTGCACATCGTTTGGTTCAACGGGCTCTAAGCAGAAAATCTCAATCACAGATCCTGTTTGCTTCTCAAAGAACAGCCGTGCATGTACAACCTTCGTGTCATTGAAGACAAGGAAGCTTTCTTTGCCTAAGATATTTGGCAGATCTGCGAAGACCTTTTGAGAAATCACACCGCTATTATAAACAAGCAGCTTGGATTTATCACGTTCCACCAGCGGATATTTTGCTATTCGTTCCGCTGGAAGAGGATAATCGTAATCTGAAATGAGAATTGGCGAAGGGCTAATCTTCATTGGCTCTCTTAAAGCTCCGTAACGGCAAAATCATAGCTCTCCATTATCGGATTGTGAAGCAGTTTCTGACAAGCCATATCTACAAGCGTTTCCGCCTCTTGCTTACTCGCCGCCTCAACTTCAAGAGTGATGTGTCTGCCTATGCGAACGTTGGTAATGGATTCAAGATTTATGTTTTTCATACTTGATGTTACCGCCTTACCTTGCGGGTCTAATAACGCCTTCAAAGGCATTACGTCAATTTCTGCTTCGTATCTCATTTTGTTATAAAATTTGAGGTTATTGATATGATAATATATAAGATTACAATGAAAGGAATGGCATAAAAGTTCATTACAAAAAATAAACCAAACGACATTATAATGAAGATAAACTTTACTTTGTTGTCCTGCCACGTCATATTCTTAAACTTTAACGCCATCATCGGCACTTCAACCACCAGCATCACCGACATAATCACCGACCCTATGATGATAAACCACTCATTGGTCAGCACGCAAGCTAAGAACCGATAAAACGTTTCGTCATACCAGCCCCACAAATGAATTTTGTAAAGCGACAAGTGAGCAATAACTGGAATTGATAGCCACAAAAGAGCATTCAGAGGTGTCGGAACACCAAGAAAAGATGTTGTTTGGCGGCTATCAACGTTGAATTTAGCCAGCCGATACGCCGACATAAGAGCCATTGACAAAGGGATAAGAACCAGAAACGTCCAAACACCTTCAAGACAGCCCGTTTTATCCATCATCAAAGCCAGAGCTATCAAAGCAGGAGCAACACCGAAGGTAACAACATCTGCAAGCGAATCAAGTTCTTTTCCCATTGGGCTCGTAACTTTAAGCAATCGTGCCGTCATCCCGTCAAAAAAATCAAACAAAGCCCCAGCCAAAATGAAGTAAGAAGAGGTTGTAAGGCTACTTTCGTCAAACAAAAAAATGATTGCAAGAATGCCGCAAAGCAGGTTGCAAAGTGTTATTATATTTGGTATTTGTCGTTTAATCATAATCAAAAATTGTTCTTTTAGCGGCTTCAAAAGTAGTAATAATTCAGCAAAGTAGCAAATTCATTTATTCACTTGTGGCAAGGAAAGGCTCAATCACTAAGATAATTAGTTCTAAAACAGATGCCTAAAAGGTAATAAAAGTCGCTCTATAAGCCTTTCAATCGGCGAACGGCTTTTCCAAGTCTTGTAGTTGAATGGTTGGCAGCAATCAAGTGAGAGGTCAATGTGCTGACGCAGGAGTTTGAGAACATCAGTATCACGTCCCATCAGTGCTAACTCGTATTGGTAACGAAAAGAACGATAATCAAAGTTGGCAGAACTGATAGAAAAAACAGCGTTATCAATCATTACGCATTTTGCATGAAGGTTTCCGGGTGAGTAAAACTGCAATTCAACGCCGCTTTTGTGCAAAATACCGGAATAATGTCGGCGAATTATATCAACAGCATGCACATCTGAATGAAAAGGTGTAATAATGACCACTCTGACTCCTCGTTGTGCTGCTTCTCCGAGCTTCTTTCGCAGTCTGTATCCGGGTAAAAAGTATGGTGTTTCAATGATTACTTCTCTTGTTGCTTTGTCTATCATCTGCTCATACTTGCCTTTGATGTTCTGTCTGTAAGGGCTGGGCAGGTCTTGTACGAAAAGCCAGTCCCCATACTTCACATCACGCTTGCCCTTGCCTTTTCTGAACGAATAACGGTTATAGATACGGTAGCTATTCTTGAAAGAGCGGGTCAGAATAGCCGTAAGACCGGTGTCTTCTATGCGAAGGTTCAACTCTCTCCAAGGTAATGAGTAAGTGGTTATGTTAGATGAGCCGATATATGCTACATTTGAGTCAATGATTAGAAGTTTGCGGTGATTGCGACAATGATTCTTTGAAAGGTAGCCCCTGTCCCATATCAATTTATGATAGATTCGGAACTGTACTCCAGCCTTTATCAGTGGCTCAAAGAACGTTTCATTCTGCCCAGTCCCCCAAGCATCAACCAGTAACTTTATATTGACGCCCTCTTTTGCTTTTTGAATTAAGGCATCTGAAAACTTCTTGCCCATAGAGTCTTGCCCGAAGCGATAGATTTCAAGACATATAGTTTCCTTTGCCTGTAATATATCGTTGATAGCGGCATCAAACATCGTCTTATTGTCATCAAATAATCGGAATTTTGCGTTCATAACAATCTTTCTTTGCTTTATGTTTGTGAATCTAACTTTTGGTTCAACGCAAGCAAGTCTTCTGCTGTGTCTATGCCGAATGAGTCGTGTGTTGTGGTCATTACGCATATTGAGTAGCCGTTTTCCAACCATCGCAGTTGCTCCAAAGACTCTGCTTCTTCCAACGGTGTAGGTGATAAGCCGACTAAACGATGTAAAACGTCAGAACGATAGGCATAAAGCCCTATATGCTTAAAGTATAACTTTCTTTGGATACCTTCTTCCAACGTTTTACCCCTCATAAATGGCACAACGGAACGGGAAAAGTAAAGAGCTGTCGTATCACTTGCCACAACCTTTACAACGTTTGGCGACAGGAGCGTGTCCTTATCTTCAATCTGCTTTCTAAGTGTTGCAATCTGAGTGCTGTTATCTTGCTTAAATGAGTTGAGGACAAGCTCTAATTGCTCCTTGCGTATCATCGGCTCATCACCCTGAACATTGACCACGACATCGTATTGTTTTCCTTTTCTCTCTTCTTCTGTCAGTACTTGCTCGCAGCGTTGCGTGCCGTTGGAATGAGAACTTGATGTCATCATTGCCTTAAATCCGTGCTTTTCTACTACGTCATAAATCCGTAAATCGTCCGTTGCCACTATTGTTTCTGAGAAAAGATTTGATTTATTGACCGCCTCGCAGACCCAAAGTATCATTTCCTTACCCTGCAACATTGATAATGGTTTGCCTTCAAAGCGAGTGCTGCCATAGCGAGCAGGGATTATAGCCAATGCTTTCATCATTAAAATAATCCGTTTATTTCTGCATTGATTTTTTCTATTATTTCGTGTAAGTCTTCTGGTCGTTCAATATCTTTTTCGTCCATATTGACAACAAGAATTTTACCTTTATAGCCGCTTAACCAATCTTCATAACGCTCATTCAAAGAACTGATGTAGTCAAGCCTTATAGAAGATTCGTAGGCTCTGCCTCTCTTTTGAATTTGTCGCACAAGCGTTGGCACGGAAGCTTTTAAGTAAATAATCAAGTCAGGGTTTGGCACAAAGGAAAGCAACAAATCAAAGAGTGATTTGTAGGTTTCAAAATCACGAGTGGTCATCAAGCCCATTGAATACAGGTTAGGTGCGAAGATATATGCATCTTCAAACAGAGTACGGTCTTGAATGATGTTTTCAAATTGTTGTCTGGCTTCAACCACATGGCGAAAGCGAGCGTTGAGAAAATAAACCTGCAAATTGAAAGCCCACCTCCGCATATCGTCATAGAAGTGCTCTATGTATGGATTGTCTTCCATTTTTTCGTAAATAGGCTCCCACTTGAAGTGTTTTGCCAATAGGGTGGAGAGAGTCGTCTTTCCACTGCCAATATTACCTGCTATTGCTACGTGCATAGGTTAAAAATTTAGAATTTAGACTGATTACCAATACGATTTTGGTCAAATTTAATGTGGCAAAGATACAAAAAATATCGGAAAACAAAACCTTACGGAAATATTTTGCACAAAGGTAGCAAAAGTAGCCTGTTTTATTTTTATCTTATATCTTTTCGCAAAAATGAAACGCCACCTTAATTTCCTAAAGCGGCGTTTCAGCGTCACGAAACGCCACTTCGTGACGCTAAAGTGGCGTTTTATTTTTACCAGATGTATATTGCTGAAAATAAAATGAAATAAAATAAGTCAATGACAATACCGCCGCAATAAACGTTAGCAATTTTGTAAAGGGAAGCTATCTTGTGAGACTTTATAATAGTAAAGGTATAACGACAAAGAAGTTTGTTGTAGATTAGTGTAAGGTTTGTTCTACTTCCACTGCAAAACGTCTGTGCTATGTTCAAGGTCGGTAATTGTAGAGTTGGATTTGAAGGCAGGGAAAAAGTCAAGGCTTGTGGCAAGTTCAATGTCCGAAATGCTGACAACATAAGTAAATATATCGTTATCCAGATTGTCGTTGTCCATAACGAAGGCTATGGCTTTGTAGGTAGGATAGGAAATGTCTATAACTATTTTGTAAAAACGACAAGGGACACTAACTTTGTTTTTACCTATCTTTCCCTTGCTGCAATTGTCCAAAATAGCACCCGTTATTACTATAATGCTGTCGTTATCCGCAGCCCACGAGCGGACTTTCTCTTCTAATGCTTTCCACTTCCCTCTGTTGAATTGTGGCATTTGGGGGGATATGTTGCTCATAAGAAAAGTCGTTTTCATAGCCTCCTCTTTCCACGCCATATCTGCGGCAGGGCAAAGATGTCCTCTATCATATCCGCTATTGTTATAGTCGGTTGAAAGAGCCGAAACGCTTACAGATTTATCTTTTTTGAAACTTTTAGCTCGCTCAACGTTCTTCGTGCTTACCATCTGCTTGGTTAGGATGTAGGCAACCCAAGAAGAGTTTTTGTGCTTGGCGTTATAACCCAAACGAAAGTAGGTATGGTCTATGACTTCTAACTTTTGTGATGAAGCTGGTTGAGCATTGTCCAAAGAGAAAATGCTCTTTTGCGAATACAGATTAAAGTTAAGGCAGAATAGAACGAGTGTTAAGACTAATTTCGGTACTTTAACCATTTCCAAATCTCCTTATAAGTGATCTTTTTGCCGTAAAGTAGAATAGCCGTTCTGTAAATCTTCGCCGCCAACCAAATACTACCCCATATTGCAAGTAACATCAAACCCATTGAAAGGCATACTTCCCAAATTGGAACACCGAAAGGGATGCGTACCATCATTATTATAGGTGAGGTAAAAGGTATGATGCTTAACCAAAATGCAACAGGACCTGACGGATTATTCATAACCATCGGCAGACAGACTATAGCCAAAATCATAGGAATGGTTATCGGCAGAGTGAATTGCTGTCCGTCCGTATCAATATCAATCAACGAGCCGACCGCACCATACAGGGAAGCATATAAAAAGTAGCCTGCAATGAAGTAAAACAGAAACATAACTATTATAAGCCCATAGTTGATGGAGAACAAGCCTTGAATGATTTGTGATGTAGGAGCAGCATCTATCTGTTGAACTTTATCTACACTTATCACCTGCTCATTGAGCGTTATATTTTCTTTTTGAGGAGCAGAAAACAGGTCAGGGGCAGCACTCTGAATACCCATTATCACAGCAAAAGTAAGAACTATCCACAGCATAAACTGAGTTAAGCCCACCAAGGCAACACCTATCAACTTGCCCAAAAGCAATTGGACAGGCTTTATGGAAGAGACCAAAACCTCAACAATACGACTCATCTTCTCTTCGGAAACACTGCGTATGATTTGCGAACCAAAGATAAAGATAAAGAAATAGATAAGGAAGCCAGCGATTGCTCCCAAGCCTGTTTTTATTTCCTTATAAGAGTCTTTTCCGGTAAGGATGTTTTTGGAGTAGAAATTGACCTTTGGGTTATTGATAAAGGCTATGTCTTCTTCAGTAACACCGCAATTATATTTCAAATAATGGTCTTTGAACAATGCCGTAAGCTGGTTTTCTACATCATGTTGCGCACTCAAACTTGGCTCGCTGTCGCCGAAAAACCAAAAAGACTTAATGGGTGGCATATCGTTGGCACTAACTATTTCCAGCACAGCTTCGCAACTTCCTTCCCGTAAAAGAGCCTGTGCCTTAGCAATATCTTCCATATATTCTATCTTCGCTTCCTCATTACTCTTCAACTTGTTTTTAAATAACGGCTCGGTCTTTGGCTCTTTGTTTCCGGTTTCATCAACAACTATGATACGTGATTGAGAGTCCGAAGTCTGGGCAAGAAAAAACGGCACAAGCCACAGAGAAGTTATCAATAACGGACCCAATATCGTCATCACCAAGAACGACTTCTTCCTAACCCTTGTAAGGTATTCTCGCCTTATAATAATCTTTATTTTATTCATAATTCTTAACTGTTTTGATAAATATGTCGTTCATTGACGGCAGTAATTCTCTATAAGAAATAATATCGGTAATAGTAAGAATTCTGCTTAACAACTCTGCATTCCTACCCTTTTCAATAGTCAATATAGACGTCCTTAGCTCGCTGTTTATTTCACTTCTTATCAGTTGGCAGCCACTTGGTAAGAGGCTTTCCATACTATAATCGTCCGCAGGCGTAACAACCTCATATTCGTTATGCTTAAAACGTTGCTTGATGTCCTTCACCTGACCCTCCAATATCTTTTCTGCCTTGTTGATAAGCACAATGCTGTCGCAAATTTCTTCCACCGACTCCATATTGTGAGTAGAAAAGATTATGGTTGCCCCATTTGCCTGTAATTGTATTATCTCTTCTTTTAGTAAATTGGTGTTTATGGGGTCAAAGCCGCTAAAAGGCTCATCAAATATCAACAATTTCGGCTCGTGAAGCACGGTAGTAATGAACTGCACCTTTTGTTGCATACCCTTAGACAACTCTTCCACTTTCTTATCCCACCAAGAAGAAATATCAAACTTCTCAAACCAAGCCTTTAACTTCTTTTGAGCAACAGAAGGTTTCAATCCCTTCAACTCCGCCAAATATATAGCCTGCTCTCCGACCTTCATCTTCTTATACAAGCCTCGTTCTTCGGGCAAATATCCTATAAGAGTGATGTCAGATGCCTTTATCTTGTGGTCATAGAGCAGAATTTCGCCGCTATCCGGTGCAGTAATTTGGTTTATCATACGTATCAGAGTCGTTTTTCCTGCTCCGTTAGGACCCAATAAGCCAAATATTTCGCCTTCATTGACCTTGAGCGAAACATTGTCCAAAGCCTTATGGTTGCTGTAAGCTTTCGTTACATTATTTACTGTTAATATATCCATAGTCCTTTTTCTTTGTTTTCTTACTATTTTCTTTCTCTTTTTAAGCTCCCCGTCTAACGCTGTTGCTTATCCACAAACGGCTTTGTTCAATACGTTTTGTTTAAATTCAAGGCTGCAAAAATACGATTTTTTTTTTGAATGAATACATTTTTCGTTGATTTTCATCAAAATGTACAATTATTACCAACACTTGATTTTCGTAAAAGATTTTTGCGTACCTTTGCAAAACCAAAACAAAATAGAATTATGGCAACAAAATATCAAAAAACATCAATTAAAATTACAGATTTAATGCAACAAAGTATCATTAAAAAGCACCTCTTTTGCCTGTTAAAAACCTGATGTTTTTGTATAAATTTCACGTAATCACACTTCAATAAAGCAATATGTAACCTTGTGGGGATAATATGATATTTTATCCCTTTTTTCGTGCTTTTTGCCAAAATTAAAGCGGCGTTTCAGCGTCACGAAACGCCACTTTAGAAAATTGAAACAGCCTTTCGCTGTGACTAAGTGGCTTTTGGCGACAACCATCATTTTACCTTACTAAAATATGTTAGAAAAACATCAGAATAAACCTTGAAATGGCGATTTTCTTTGTTTTTTATGTAAAATTTATGCGAAAAAACGGCTGCTTTTAGTGTGTGTTTTGTGTAAATTATATGAAATAATAATATAATTATTGCACTAATTTTTGACAACAATATTGTATTCAAGAAAAAACATTATGCCAAAAAAAGTTGTCAAAATGTTTGGTTGTCAATTTTTTTTCGTACATTTGCAGCGGTAATAAAACCATAAATTTAAAATAAAAACAATATGATGAAATTTTTAAAAATTAGAACAGTTGTAGCAATAGTTCTGCTGTTAATGGTTCTTTGTACTACAGATAGTGTAGTGGCTCAGGGTGTATCAAAAATATTCAGTGAAATAAGGGAAATCAACGATTCAGGAATCACTTACACGCAAAAAATTGTTGCTGTAGGTGATTCGGCAACCATTTCTTTTTCCCAATCAAGTTCTACGACTCAGTATGTGTTCTACTACACAGATGTTAATCTTCCAAACAACGTTAATGTAGCCGAATTGCCTCAGCAATACGAAGTGAAAGATATGGTTATATTGGAAGATAGGATTTATTTTTGTGGGCAAACTGCAAACGCAAATGGGTTTATAGCAAGGGCAAAAATAAATGATTTGTTCTTTAGTAGTAGCTTTGATGTGGATATAATAAACAATGCAAAATCCATAGACAAAATAGAAGTATATTTGAGACCAAGAGATAATGCTGTGCAAATTGTTACAATAGGTACTGACGCAAATAAAGCTCAACCTTTCTTTTTGCATAGTGATGAAGCAATAGGTTGGCATTATGACTTCTATTATCCTAATAATTCATCTGAAACTTTTGATGATTTGGAATTAAATGAAGAATATGTATTGAGTATAGGAACATATTTTGATGGTGCGCAAACGGCTATTATTGTCAGGAGATATGAGAAGAACAATATTCCTAATTTCATTCAGCGAACGTATCCACTACTACCAGCTTCTTATTATTCCCCTCTTAATAAGTTTCACGCCAAAACTATACAGTCTGGTTATTTGGCAATAGTTGGAACAGTGATTTACAATGACCCACAACTGCCAACAACAACAAGAGCAATAATGTTGGTTTCAGACGTAAATAATAGTTCTATGCCACTGCTTCAACAGCAATATCTTGAAGGTTCGCAATCATTTGACATTATGATAAGAGATTTGTCGTACCACGATGCTGACGGCACAATGCTTATAGTTTCTTCTTTCCCAGCTTATCCTAATCCAAATAACACTTACGATGCTGTTTTGACTTGGGACGTATCACAATCGACATTGCCTACCTCTGTTATGAAGTACTATACAGCAGTAGGTCCCGTTGTAAATCCTCTAATTTTATTAAATGGAGTTGTGGAATACAAGCCCTACCTTTTTGCAGCAATAGGTGTAGATAACACAAGTGATAATGTAAATGTATGGTACGCAAACAGGCAAATATTTAGCAATACTTATCATTGCAGCAAACCTTTACCAGAGACTTTATACCCAATGAGTATGGGAAATATGGAATACGAGCCATTAGAACAGACTCCAGATGCAGACATTAATTGGAGTGCTGATAGTGCAAACAATTATGTTTTGCCCGCTCCAATAGTATGTTCAAGTAATAATCAAAACCAATAAAGCAAATGAAAAATATATGTTTAATAGCAATAGCAACATTATGTTCGCTAACTGCAATAGGGCAACTTAATTTGGATACGATTTATCCTCCACAATGTGAAAGCAACTTCTTATTACCTCCTTGCTTTGCCAGTGGAGCTTTTCCTGTTACCCCTATTTGTTTCAACGAATTAGCTGACACCGTTTATGAGTATTCTACTGGACGTCTTATAGGCTTTGGTGCTGCTGGAGAGCCTAGCAAATTAAATCTTGTAAAAACTGCTCAACCATATTATGTAGATTCTCTCATCTGCATAAGAGGACTTGCAATGTTAGGAAGCATCGGTAGAAGTGATGGAACATTAATCAATGACTGTGATAGCAATGATAAGTCTTTTTTAGAACTGCATAGAGGCTTGGGTAATGTAATTGATAGTATAAGAATAGATACTATAGCCGATATTCATACCGGGTACTCTGGATGGATTGAAGTCTTTTTTGATAATCCCATTTTTATTACGGATACGTTTTATGTCGCAGGAAATTTTTCTCCTAATCATCCTGCAACTGGAAGCCATCCAAGGCATTGGTGTCGTCTGGATGGTGTAGTGGGGACTCTTTTAGTTAGAAATCTAAAATTGGTTACAGAGCCAAAACCAATAGAACAACTTTGCTGTTCAGAAATGACCCCTTATGTATTAGAACTTTTTGATACAGTGTGGCAGCCAATAATGAGTGCAATAGACGCATTAAAAGCTGCCATGGCGCCGTATACTACTCTCTATAACTTAGTAGCAGTAAACGAAACATGCTATCCTGCATTTTATCTCTTCCCAATTCTTGACACGACACCCATAACTCAATGCCAATTTAATTCAACTTCTATTGACGACACAACCAATAGTACAATAACTTTAGAAGTAGTTACATCAGCACACGGGTTTCCTGTGCCTCATACAATAGGCTTTGTCTTTGACACTAATCCAAATAATCTAAATTTGAATAACCCAAATGTTGTTTATTATCCTTATGATACAAACCAAAGTCTTTATTCTTGGACATTGCCGTATAGTTATTTGTTGTGCAATACAACTTATTACTATCGTTCGTTTGTGATTACACAATTAGATACAATATTTAGTGATATAAATAGTTTTATAAAGCAATGCAGTAGTGGTTTAGATGGTGTGATTGGCAATGATATTGTAGCAAAACTTTCCCCAAATCCTGCAGACAAGGAGATAACAATAACTACTGCTATCCCAATGCAGAAAGTTGAGATAACTAACGCCACAGGGCAGAAAGTTTATGAGCAATCATTAAAGACTTCTTCTGTTAAGGTCAATACTTCTAAGTTCAGTTCAGGTAACTACATTGCCACAGTACATACTGAGAAGGGTATGGTGAAAAAGCAGTTTGTGGTGAAGTAAAGGCGATTGCAATGCCACAACAAAAGAAAAAGACCGAAGATTAAAACTCTTCGGTCTTTGTTGTGTAATATGCAAGTAATTTCTATAACTCCGACAGCATTGCGTTGTAAAGCCATTGCGTTGTCTTGCCCATTGCTCTCACTTGTTGTGGTATTATGCTTTGCGGACTTTGACCGGGCACGGTGTTTATCTCCAAAAAGAATAAGGTATTGTCCTGAACGTCATAGATAAAATCCACTCGGCAGACACCCTTGCAGCCAAGCCTTTGGTAGATTTGCTTAGAGGTTTGCTGTATGTTTTCTTTGAGTTTGTCAGGTATGTTGGCGGGTGTTATCTCATTTGACAAGCCTTTGTATTTTGCGTCATAGTCAAAGAACTCCCTATCTGTTACGATTTCTGTAACAGGAAAAGCCTCATCATTAAAGACTCCGCAGGTCAATTCTCTACCTTTAATAAACTGCTCAATTAGTACTTTGTTATCAACTTCAAAGGCAGCAGTGATAGCATGGTGAAGTTCAACGGCATTATTGACCTTAAAGGTTGCCAAAGATGAGCCTCCTTGCGAAGGTTTGACAAAAGCAGGGAAGCCAATATGGTCAATTATCGTACGCAAGTCAAGAGTATTTGTTTTGAAACAGGCAATATTCTTCGCTACATTAACGATATTGAAGTTGCGAACGACTTCATTGCAGACCGCTTTGTCAAAAGTAACAGCCGAAGTCAAAGCTGAGCAACCCGTATATTTGATTCCAAGCATATCAAAGTAACCTTGCAGCAAGCCATTCTCTCCCGGCGTGCCGTGAATGATTATAAAAGCGGCGTCAAACGTTATCTTTCTGTTGCCAATCGTTAAACTGAAGTCGGTTTTGTCTATTTCGTAAGCAGTGTTATCCTGTGTGAATATCCATTTGCCCTGTCTTGCAACAATGAGGTAAAGGTTGTAAAGATTTTTATCCAAGTCCGCCGCAACATTGTTGGCAGATAAGATTGACACCTCATACTCTCCGCTGTCGCCGCCAGCCATTATTGCTATGTTTTCCTTCATTTTAGTAATGTTTTTTTGAGATTATTGTTCTTGTTTTTCTAAGCCTTGCTTGATGTTTAAGAGGGCTTGCTTAACTTCATTGAGCGTTTGGATAACCTGAGCCTTTTTGTCAATGTTCTGAAACTTGGTATTGCTATCAAGATACTTCTTTACTCCGTCCAAAGTGTAGCCTTGTTGTCGGGTGAGATAGGCTATTGTCTGTATTATTTCTACAACTTCCTTAGTATAACTCCTCACTCCTCGCTTGTTTTTATTGGGTTTTATCTGTCTAAATTGAGTCTCCCAGAACCGCAAAGTAGGATATGACAAACCCAACTCCTCTGAAACTTCTTTGATAGAATAGCAAAATTTATCCTCTTTCATAGTGCTTTATTACTTTGATTTGCCGTCTTGTGCTATCATTTCAAGTAAAACATCTATCGCTTTATGCTCTTCTACGTTGGAGAAAGCAAGTTTTCCTTTTCTATAAAGATGAACTTTGCCATCCAAAGAGCCAATATACCCGTAATCTGCGTCTAACATTTCACCCGGACCATTGACTATACAGCCCATAACCGCAATTTTCACACCAGTAAGATGGCTACATCGTGTCTTAACTTGGCGAACTGCCGCCTCAATATCGTACTTTGTCCTGCCGCAAGATGGACAAGAAATGATTTCAGCCTTAAAAACTCTACAACCGGATGACTGAAGTATAGCTTGAGCAACAGGGATTTCGGCTACAGGATCTTCGGTTAAAGATACGCGAATGGTGTCTCCAATGCCCAAAGTCAGCAAAGAACCAATGCCAACTGCCGACTTTATCCTGCCATCTTCGCCTTCTCCCGCTTCCGTGACGCCAATATGAACAGGATAGTTCAGCGATTCTGCATCCAACATATCCACTAATAGCCGAGTTGCAATGGTCATTGTCCGCACATTAGATGACTTCATTGACAAGACTAATTGCTCATATTCAAAACTTTTACAAATCTTTACGAACTCCAAAGCAGAGTTTGCCATTGCCAAAGGAGTATTCCCGTAACGACTAATCAGCCTTTGGGAAAGCGAACCTTGGTTAGTTCCAACTCTCATTGCGGTCTTATGGCGTTTGCAAATCTCAATTAACGGCTGCAATCTCTCTGATATACGGCTCAATTCATCTTGATATTGCTGTTCAGAATAGTCATTTTGCGTATTTCTATCAATATAATTACCGGGATTTATCCTTACTTTATCAACAATTTTTGCTGCTATTTCCGCCGCTTTTGGATTGAAATGGATGTCGGCAATCAAAGGAATATCGTATCCAAGCTTCACTATTTCATTGCGAATGTCGTAAAGTTTCTCCGCACTTTTAGTATCCGAAGCCGTTATTCTCACCAATTCACAACCAGCATTAGCAAGTTCTATGACCTGTTTAACGGTGGCTTTGGTGTCCAAAGTGTCCGTATTAGTCATTGATTGTATGCGAATTGGGTTATCTCCTCCAATGCTTACCGACCCGACATTTACTACTTTCGTTGTGCGTCTTTTAAGAGTTATGTCCATAAAAACAGAGATTTATCGGTTGCAAAAGTAATAAAAATCTTCTCAATACGCCGTTATCACACAACGAAACCTAATATTTATGTACTTTTGCCAAAAGAAAAATCGTATGGAATTCAAACTTCAATCCCCATTTTCACCAACAGGCGACCAGCCTAACGCCATAAATCAGTTGGTAAATGGGCTAAATGACGGCTCAAAAGCAATGGTTCTTCAAGGTGTAACAGGCTCCGGCAAGACTTTTACCATTGCAAATGTGATAGAAAAACTGCAACGTCCGACTCTTATTTTAAGTCATAACAAAACGCTTGCGGCACAACTTTACAGCGAATTTAAGACTTTCTTCCCTGATAATGCCGTTGAATATTTCGTTTCTTACTATGATTACTTCCAACCGGAGGCGTATATTGTGCAGACAAACACTTACATTGAAAAGGATTTAAGCCTCAATGACGATTTGGAACGCCTAAGGCTTAGCACTACATCAGCGTTATTGTCCGGCAGAAGAGACGTAATAGTAGTCAGTTCTGTCTCTTGCCTGTACGGAATTGGCAATCCGGAAGACTTTGAACAGGGAACTATCAGACTAAAAGTGGGACAAAAGTTGGAGCGAAACGCCTTTATGTTACAGCTAAATGACAGCCTTTACGCCCGAAATGAAGTGGATTTCACTCGCGGAAAGTTCAGAGTGAGGGGCGAAAACATTGATATTTTTCCAGCATACTCTGAATCTGCATACCGAATATCCCTGTTTGACGATGAAATAGAGGCGTTATACATCATCAACCCTTTGACTGGACAGACAATAGAGCCACAATCTGAGTTGGTTATCTATCCTGCAGGAAATTTTCTCACCAATAAAAACACCATACATCAAGCTTTGAGAGAGATACAACAAGATATGTTCATTCGGGCAGAATGGTTTAGAGATCAGGGACGGGAACTTGAGGCTAAAAGATTGGAGGATAGGGTGTCAAATGACATAGAAATGATACAGGAACTTGGCTATTGTAGCGGTATTGAAAACTACTCTCGCTACTTCGATAAGAGGAAAGAAGGACAGCGACCTTTTTGTCTTTTGGATTATTTTCCGCCAGATTTCCTGATGGTTATTGACGAAAGTCATGTTACAATACCCCAAATTCACGCTATGTATGGAGGAGATCACAGTCGCAAAGTCCCTCTTATTGAGTATGGATTTCGCCTTCCTGCCGCTCATGATAACAGACCTTTGCGGTTTGAAGAGTTTGAAAAAATGACCAAGCAATCGGTTTATGTCAGTGCTACTCCTGCAGATTTTGAGTTGCAAGAGGCTGAAGGAGTGGTGGTAGAACAGCTAATCCGTCCGACAGGTCTTTTAGATCCGGTTGTGGAAGTGAAGCCTGCGGTCAATCAAGTTGATGATTTATTGGAGCAAATCAATGTTGTAGTGCAGCGAAATGAAAGAGTTTTAGTTACAACTCTTACAAAACGTATGGCAGAAGAGCTGTCTGCATATCTTACAAAGCTGAGTATCCGTAACAAATACATTCATTCCGGCGTGGAAACCATTGACAGAGTAGAAATAATCAGAGACTTGCGACTCGGATTGTTTGATGTTTTAGTTGGTGTTAATTTGCTTCGTGAGGGTTTAGACATCCCAGAAGTGTCGTTAGTTGCAATACTTGACGCTGATAAAGAGGGATTTCTCCGTTCCGACAGAGCCATTATTCAAACCATAGGACGGGCAGCTCGCAATACTAACTCAAAGGCTATTCTTTACGGAGACAGGATTACAGGCTCAATGCAAAGGGCTATTGATGTCAATAATCGCCATCGCAGCATACAAATTGACTACAATAAGACTCACAATATAACGCCTGTGCAGATTAAAAGAGAGATTTCCAACCTGATAATCAGTCATAAAGAAGACGCAAGCAAAGCAAAAGCAGCATTAAAATCAGAGAATATGACAAAATATCGCCTGACTCTCAGCCAAAAAGACCTGAAAAAGGAGATAAAAAATCTTGAAACAATGATGCAAAACGCCGTTAAAGACTTTGATTTTCTTTCTGCCGCCAAATATAGAGACGAAATTGCGGCTATGAAATCACTACTTAACCCGTAAAACTTTACCGTTTGAAAACAAATACTTTTGACCTGTGTGAGGACAGGTTACTACATTTCCGTCCTGATTTCCAAAGTCTAACTTATCGCCATACTCACTTATCCAACCTACTTCCCTGCCCGGATTGCCAACAACCAAAGCATAATCCTTAACATCCTTTGTTACAACAGCTCCAGCTCCTATCATAGCGAACTTACCTATTGTAATTCCGCATACAATAGTGGCGTTTGCACCTATTGAAACGCCTTTTTTGACCAAAGTTTTGGCGTATTCTGCCTTCCGATTGACTGCTGCACGAGGGTTAATGACGTTCGTAAAGACACAGGATGGTCCTAAAAAGACGTCATCTTCGCAAATTACTCCTGTATAAACGGAGACATTGTTTTGAATTTTCACGTTTTTACCGAGCACAACTTGGGGAGAAATAACAACATTTTGACCAATATTGCAGCCGTCACCTATTGTGCAACCGCTCATAATATGGGAAAAATGCCATATTTTAGTGCCATTTCCAATCTTACAATTCGGCTCAATGACAGCCGATTCGTGATAAAAATAATCCATTTTTTATATATTTTTGAGCGGCAAATGTACTAAAAAAAACGATAAAACAAAGAAAAACATCTTGTAAAATGAATAAAAACTATAAGAAAATTGAGAAAAATCTATAATAAAGTGGTTAAAAAAAATCAAAAGTGTTAGTAAAAAACTAAAAAAGTTGGCGAAAAGTTTGTGGGTATTCAAAATTTTTGTAATTTTGCACCCCGAAATAAAGACAAAATGTCTTTAAAACATTAACAAAATATTAGTAAAAACCAAAAAAAAATCATTTAGTTATGACACCTTTTTTGAACTTAATTATCAGTTACGTGAAGGTTATGAGGAACATTCACGTAGGGTCAAGTCCCGGAACTCGCTATTTAGCAAAGATATTTCGCGGAGAAACAATCGAAACTCGGCAACTTTGCGATAGAATAACGACAGAAACTTCACTATCACGTGGAGATGTGTTGAGTTGTTTAACCACATTGACAGATGTTTGTGCTGAATATTTAGCATCAGGTCATAGTGTTAGGATTGGAGATTTAGGGATTTTGAGCCCCGCAATCCACGCAACAGCAAAAACAACTCTTGCTCAAGTAGATGCATCTACTATAAAAAGTGCATACATTCTTTTCCGTCCGTCAAAAGATATGAAGCAAATGTTGAAAATGGCAACATTTAAGGAGAAAAACTTGGACATTACCGGCTTGCAATCCTATAATGTAGAACTGCAAAAAGGCGAAACTCTCATCACAAAAGAGAAGGCGGCAGAGATTGAAGCGGCAGAAAATGAGTTGAAAGCAGCAGAAAAAGACATAGAATCTGCAGAAACTAACATCAAAAAAGCCGCAAAAAAATAAAAAATTAGGGGATTAGTGTTAAAACTTGTTTTCATAATGCATGTTTTTTTATTAGTTGATTGATTGCTAATCCCTAATTTTTTATAAAAATAGTAAGGATACCCGTTTCAAAATCATTTACTTAAAAAAAAAAAACAAAATTTTGCAACATTAGAATCCTTACTTTTGATTAAAAAGTCAGTAACTTGATATAAAAAGTTGCTGACTTTTTTTGTTTTTTCACTGACTTGGCATCAAAAATGAGCTCATTTGAAAAAGTGTTTTAACTGTTTTAATTTTGTGAAACAGTTGTTTTAAAATAAAAAGTCAGTACATTTTAATTATTAAGTCAGTGAGTTATCAGTTCTAACTCACTGACTTTTCACTGCCAACTCACTGACTTTTTATTGCCAAATCACTGACTTTTTTTAACAAAACAGTCATTTTGCTCTTCCAAAACGCTGACTTTTTGTTGATGAAAGAGCTATTTTTTAGAATAAGTCAGTGATATAACAAAAAAAGTTGCTGATATTTTGTATAATATCAGCAACTTTTTGCAACAAATCAGTAACTTTTAAGTCAAAAAGTGGTGAATTTATTGTTGAACTCCCCTACTCTATTTGTTTTGATTTGGCGTTTTGTTATCTTATAAAGTCTTTATACTGAGGTATTTTCGGCACATAACTATCGTTATCCCAAAGTTCGCTCGTTATCATCAGGTCTGCACTGAATTGGTTACAGGCTATTGGCACATTATGAACCCTGCATTGCCGCAGTAACATCTGAATATCAGCTTCATGAGGCTGCGGATTGAGGTCGTCAATCAAGAAAATAGCGAGGTTAATTTCCTTTCTTACCACCATCGCAGCAATCTCTGCGTCTCCGCCCATAGGACCTGAGTGCATACAAATCAGCTCTGCCTGTTCAATTCCTGCGTCCTTAAATGCCTGTTGTATAAGACTTCCAGTTGTTCCAGTGCAGACTAATTTATGCTGAATCAGGATTTCGCTATGAGATAATGCCCAATTTACCATATCATTTTTGCGTCTGTCGTGTGCTACAAGTGCGATTGTGAGTTGTTTTTTCATACTTTTATGCGTTTTTTCTTTAATTTATTATGTTATTTCTTTGTTTTTGATGCCTTACTTCTTTAATTTGGCGTATTATTTCTTTAATTTTTATGTCTTATTTCTTTAACTTTTATGTCTTATTTCTTCATATTTTTGTTTTGCAAAGGTACTAAAACTTTCACAAAACGCCACTTATTATATAATAAATTGCGGTTTCATTTATGTTAAGATTATGTTTCGTTACGCCAAAATGCCGTTTTAATATGCAAAAATTGCCATTTTAGCATAAAAAAAGTGCCATTTCTTCAATATGAAACGGCACTTCTCAAGTAGTAAAATGATGTTTTAGTAACTTACAGGCAATAAAAAAGCCTCTTTTCAAGGAGAATCGAGGCTCAGAAAATTATGAAACTATTTTACAATTTTAGCTTTCTTGTTGTTCTGAAACTTCGTTTTCTGTTTCCGAAGTCTCAGTTTCAGCAGTTGGAATTTCCTCAACTTGCTCTACAATTTCAGTCGTTTGGTCTGCAGTTTGTTCAACTACGTCCTCTTGTTTTGCTGGTTTTGCAGTTGGGATTGCCTCATTTTTAGCTGCTGTTGCGGGCTTTTTACCACGCCGAGTTCCCTTTGCTTTGCTGGAAGTTGTGTCTTTTAGCAAGTTTTCATTGTAATCAACCAACTCCATCATAGCCATTTCCGACCCGTCACCCAGTCTTCTGCCAGTCTTTAGTATGCGTGTGTAACCGCCATTACGGGTAGCTACCTTCGTTGAAACTTCACGGAACAACTCGGTTACAGCCTCTTTGCTACGCAAATATGAGAAAACGACACGCCTCTGATGCGTATTGTCGGTCTTAGATTTGGTGATTAATGGCTCTACATATACTCTTAACGCCTTAGCTTTCGCCAATGTCGTCTCTATTCTTTTGTGTAAAATCAATGACGTTGCCATATTTGACAGCATTGCTGCTCTGTGAGCGTGTGTTCTTGATAGTTTATTTACTTTACAACCGTGTCTCATTTCTTACTCCTCTCTTTAATTTAATATTTTGAAATATCCATTCCGAATTCAAGATTCTTTGACTTAACAAGACTCTCTAACTCAGTAAGTGATTTTTTACCAAAGTTACGGAACCTTAATAATTCGTTCTTGTTGAATGCTACAAGCTCACCTAACGTCTCTACATCTGCTGACTTCAAGCAATTTAAAGCACGAACTGACAAGTCCATTTCTTTGAGTTTTGTCTGCAATAACTGACGCATATGCAACGATTCTTCATCTAAATCTGTATCTTCTACAGGCTCTTCTGCCTTAACAAACATTGCATCATCATCTGAAAACAACATAAAGTGACTGATCAATATTGTTGCTGCATCTTTCAAAGCGTTCTTTGGAGAGATTGAACCGTCAGTAGTTATCTCCAACACCAACTTTTCATAATCTGTTTTTTGCTCAACACGGTAGTTATCAACAGAAAACTGAACGTTCTTAATAGGTGTATAGATGGAATCTATTGCAAGAGTTCCAATCACATCATTAGGTTTCTTGTTCTCATCTGATGGAACATATCCCCTGCCCTTTTCAACAGTCAGTTCAATATTTAACTTAACAGAAGTCTCCATGTGGCATATTTCCAAGTCAGTATTGATTACCTGAAAGGCATTAAGATGCTTGTTTATATCACCTGCCTTAAAGACTTTCTTGTCATTTATTGCAAATTTGAGAGTTTCACTATTTTCAGATATTATCTTACGCTTGAAACGTATTTGCTTCAAGTTAAGGATAATCTCTGTCATATCTTCCATCACTCCTTCTATTGTATCAAACTCGTGACTAACTCCTTCTATTCTAACAGATGTTATTGCAAACCCTTCCAACGAAGACAACAAGATACGACGCAATGCGTTGCCCATTGTCATTCCGTAACCAGGTTCAAGAGGGCGAAACTCAAACAATCCGTGTGAATCTCCAGTCTCTATCATTATAACCTTCTCAGGTTGTTGAAACGCTAATATCGCCATACTTATTTATTATTTAGAATATAATTCAACAATTAGTTGCTCTTTAATATTTTCAGGTATTTCAGAGCGTTCAGGATAATTTAAAAACCTTCCTTCTAATTTATCTGCGTTCCACTCCAACCAAGAATAGTTAGTTCTTGATGCCACTGAATTAGTAACAACCTCCAATGATTTTGAACGTTCTCTTACGCAAACTATGTCCCCTGCTCTGAGCATATAGGATGGAATATTAACTATATCACCGTTAACAGTGATATGACGATGGGAAACCAACTGACGTGCTTGACTTCTTGTCTTTGCTATTCCCAAACGATAGACCACATTATCCAAACGCGATTCTATTAACTGCAACAATACCTCACCTGTAATACCACCCTTGCGAGAAGCCTTCTCAAATATGTTACGGAATTGTTTTTCCAATATGCCGTAAGTATACTTGGCTTTTTGCTTTTCCATTAACTGTATTCCATACTCTGATTGCTTACCACCACGTCTTTTATTAACGCCATGTTGTCCCGGAGGGTAGTTTTTCTTCTCAAATGCTCTGTCTGCTCCGAAAATGGGTTCTTTGAACTTTCTTGCTATTTTGCTTTTTGGACCAATATATCTTGCCATACTTTTTCCTTTTAAATGTTAAAATTATACACGTCTGCGTTTTGGAGGACGACACCCGTTATGTGGTAATGGTGTGACGTCTGTTATTTCCAACACCTCTATACCCAAAGCATTGATTGCTCTGATAGCTGCTTCCCGTCCTGCACCAGGTCCTTTAACAAATACTTTAACCTTTCTCAAACCATAATCAAATGCTGTTTTAGCACAATCTTCTGCCGCCATTTGAGAAGCGTAAGGTGTATTTTTCTTTGAGCCTCTAAAGCCCATTTTTCCTGCAGACGACCATGATATTACCTGTCCTGCATTGTTCGTCAACGAAATTATACAATTGTTGAACGAAGCAAATATAAATGCCTTACCCATTGGCTCAACTTTTACTACTCTTTTTTTCGTCGGTTTAGAACTTTTTGCCATACTTTGTTCCTGCTTTTTTTTATTTATAATTATAGAATGCTCCTAAAACTAATATAATCCGCATTCCACTCACCTTTCATTATTTAGTCGCCTTTTTCTTGTTTGCAACAGTTTTCTTTTTACCTTTACGAGTACGGGCATTGTTTTTTGTGCTTTGTCCTCTTAACGGAAGTCCTATACGGTGACGAATGCCTCGGTAACAACCGATATCCATCAAACGCTTAATGTTCATTTGAACTTCAGATCGCAAAGCCCCCTCTACTTTATATTCATCTCCTATAATTGTCCGGATTGCATTTTGCTCTTCATCAGTCCAATCACTTACCTTTTTGTTCTCATCTATGCTTGCCTTTGCCAAAATTTTTGAAGCAAGACTTCTCCCAATACCATATACATAGGTCAGCCCTATTACGCCTCTTTTATTTTTTGGTAAATCAATACCTGCAATTCTTGCCATAAATCTCTACTTTGTTATTAAATTATTAAATTACCCCTGTCTTTGCTTGTATTTGGGATTTTTCTTATTGATAACATAAACAACTCCCTTTCTGCGAACGACTATACATTCTGGAGATCTTTTCTTTACCGATGTTCTTACTTTCATTTCTTATTATACTTTTATTTATGTCTATAACTAATTCTTCCTTTTGTCAAATCATAAGGAGACATTTCTACTTGCACCTTATCCCCTGGCAAAATCTTTATGTAGTGCATTCTCATCTTTCCTGATATGTGAGCAATAATAACGTGTCCATTTTCCAACTCAACACGAAAAGTTGCATTTCCCAAAGATTCCAATACTACTCCATCTAATTGCAGAGACGCTTGTTTTGCCATATTTATATCAACTCTAAGTTATCGTTTTGTTTTATTGCCTCTTCTATTTGAGTAAAACTTGACAAAATATCTGGACCATTAGCAGTAATAGCTATGTCATGCTCAAAGTGAGCAGCAACAGACATATCCGCTGTTCTGCACGTCCATTTATCGTTTTCCACAATTATATCCTTCATTCCCTCTGTTATCATTGGCTCTATCGCAATAGTCATGCCTTCGTGTAGTTTAATGCCAGTGCCTCTTTTACCATAATTAGGAACATCAGGCTTCTCGTGCATTTTTTTACCAAGACCATGTCCGCAAAATTCTCTCACAACGCCATAACCAAACGGCTCACAATAGTTTTGAATTTCAGATCCAATGTCTCCCACCCTTTGCCCTATTTGACATTTTTCGACTCCCAAGTAAAGGGAACTTTTGGTAACTTGAAGTAGCCTTTTTGTTTCCTTTGGCACTCCGCTTGTAGAAAAAGTATAAGCAGAATCCCCAACCCAACCATTAAATGTGACTCCACAATCTATAGAAACTATATCCCCTTCTTTTATCTCTCTTTCTCCTGGTATTCCATGTATAACGACCTCATTTATCGATATACATAAAGACGCAGGAAATCCATTATATCCTTTGAATGTTGGCACTGCATTATGAGAACGTATAAAGTCTTCAGCTATCATATCCAACCTTTTTGTCTTAACACCTGGTTTGATATGCTTAGAAACTTCTGCTAAAGTATCTCCCACCATAAGAGCACTCTTACGCATAAGTTCTATTTCCAAATTATTCTTTATATGTATTCCCTTGCTAATCAACATTTCCACATTACATACTAGAGCGTCCTTTTATCCTACCCGTTTTAGTCAAACCATCGTAGTGACGCATCAACAAATGGCTTTCAATTTGCTGTAGCGTATCTAATACCACGCCCACCATAATCAACAATGATGTACCACCATAGAAATGAGCAAATTGAGTGCCTGCGTCAAATAATGGTCCTATTATAGCTGGCATAACGGCTACGAAAGCAAGAAATATGGAGCCTGGCAACGTAATCTTTGATAATACGTTATCAAAAAACTCTTCAGTTTTCTTACCCGGCTTAATGCCTGGGATAAAGCCACCATTTTTTTTCATGTCATCCGACATTTGTTTGGGATTAATTGCAACCGCCGTATAAAAATAAGTGAATGCAATGATTAAAATTGCAAATATCAAATTATACCAAAATCCTTGAAAATCAGATAGAGCAATTGCTATTGCGCTACTGCCATCTCCAGAAAAGCCTGAAAAAGTAACGGGAATAAACATTATTGCTTGGGCAAAAATGATAGGCATAACGCCAGCAGCATTAACTTTGATAGGAATATACTGTCTAACTCCGCCATATTGTTTGTTTCCCACTATTCTTTTAGCGTATTGTACAGGTATTCTACGAGTTCCCTGTACAAGCAATATGCACAGCATTATCACTATTATCAAAAATAGCAACTCAACAAAGAATATAGCTAATCCACCGCCCAAATCTTCAACCTTAGACACAAACTCTGAAAAGAGAGCAAACGGCAAACGTGCTACAATCCCAACCATAATCAATAATGAAATACCGTTACCGATACCCTTATCTGTTATTCTTTCACCAAGCCACATTACAAACAAAGTGCCACAAGTCAATAATATAGCAATAGGAAAAGTGAAATTCATAAACGTCAAAGAGTCACTACCTGTAATACTATAAATAGTTGCATTACCTATTTGGTATCTTAGATTTGCCAAATATGCGAACGACTGGAAAATTGTAACAATTATCGTCAGCCATCTTGTCATTTGGTTTATTTTTCTACGCCCGCTTTCTCCTTCCCTTTGCATTTTTGTGAAATAAGGAACTACCATTGTCAATAGCTGCATAATAATGGATGCAGTTATGTATGGCATAATACCCAATGCAAAGATTGAAGCATTTGAAAACGCACCTCCTGAAAACATATTTAATAAGCCAAGCACTCCATTTTGAGTTTGACTTTGCAGATTATTCAGTGTAGCAGGATTGATACCTGGAATAACAACATAAGAGCCTATCCTATATATTAGCACAAGAGCCAACGTATACAGTATCTTTGACCTTAAATCACGTATATTCCAAATATTTTTTAGTGTATTGATAAATCGTTTCATTATCTTGATTACATTATTGTTGCTATTCCGCCTTTATTCTCTATTGCGTTTTTTGCTGAAGCAGAAAATGCGTTAGCAGATACGTTTATTTTAACATTCAATTCACCTCTTCCCAATATTTTAACTTTACTATTGGATGGCATTAGTCCGTACTGCTTTAATGTATCAAGCGTTACTTCTACGATACCTTTAGTTTCAGCTAATATGGATAACGTATCTAAGTTGATGCCTACATATTCTACGCGATTAATATTTTTAAAACCAAATTTAGGCAAGCGTCTATACAAAGGCATCTGTCCTCCTTCAAAACCTATCTTACGAGAATACCCTGAGCGAGACTTAGCCCCTTTATGCCCGCGCGTAGATGTTCCACCTCTGCCCGAACCTTGTCCTCTGCCTATTCTTTTAGAGGTTTTAGTTGAACCCTCTGCCGGTTTCAAATTACTTAAATTCATATCCCTTATTAATTTATTTTTTCTACTCTTATCAAATGATTAACCTTATTTATCATTCCTTCTACTTGAGGAGTCAATTCATGTTCCCGATACTGACTAATTTTGTGCAGACCCAATGCTGCCAATGTCTGCTTCTGACGAAGTGTATGTCCTATACCGCTCTTTATCTGTGTTACTTTTACTTTCATTATTTTCTAAATTTTATCCGTTAAACACTCTATCCATTTCTATCCCTCTTAATCGTGAAATAGTATAAGGATCTTTCATCCGAGACAATGCATCAACGGTTGCCTTTACAACACTATGAGGATTTGATGACCCCTTTGACTTAGCAAGCACATCTGTTACTCCAACGCTCTCTAAAACTGCACGCATGGCACCACCAGCTATAACACCAGTACCTGGAGCTGCGGGCTTTAAAAAGACCTTAGCCCCGCTATATTTACCTATTTGTTCGTGGGGAACTGTCCCTTTTAGTACCGGAACTTTTATTAAATTTTTCTTAGCGTCATCAATTCCCTTGGCAATTGCTGCTGTAACTTCCTTTGCCTTCCCTAAACCATAGCCAACAACACCGTTTTCATTACCAACAACAACTATAGCAGCAAAGCTAAAAGTTCTACCTCCCT
This sequence comes from Bacteroidales bacterium, assembly GCA_031260565.1. Lineage (GTDB taxonomy): Bacteria > Bacteroidota > Bacteroidia > Bacteroidales > P3 > JAISGN01. Next base: position 22,627 of record JAISLH010000111.1, on the reverse strand, counting down.
TAGTTACCTTTGTAACCCTATTAACATGGACAAGTCTATCCTTAAACTCTATTTCACTTGATTTTACTCTCTTTATATTTAATTCTGCCATAGTCTTAGAATTTTAAGCCTCCTTCACGAGCAGCATCAGCCAAAGACTTCACTCTTCCGTGATATAAGTAACCATTTCTGTCAAAAACCACTGTATTAATTTCTGCCATTTTTGCTCTTTCTGCAATCAACTTGCCAACCAATACAGCTACTTCCATTTTATTTCCATTCTTTTCAAAAGTCTTTTCTCTTGATGACGACGAAGCCAACGTAGCACCTTTCACATCATCTATCACCTGAGCATAAATTTCCTTGTTACTTCTAAATATTGTCAAACGAGGTCTTTCATGTGTTCCTATTACGTTCTTACGGATAACCTTCTTTAACTTAAATCTTCTTATTTCTTTTTTAGTTGCCATCTCTTATTATTTTCAAATTATTTAGCAGCAGCCTTACCAGCCTTCTTACGAATGATTTCACCCTGGAAACGAATACCTTTACCCTTATATGGCTCAGGCTTACGCAAGGAGCGAATTTTTGCAGCAACTTGTCCTAATAATTGCTTGTCGTAACAAGTCATAATAATCAAAGGATTTTTCCCCTTTTCGGTTACTGTTTCAACTTTCATTTCCTTTGGTAATTCAACATATACATTATGAGAGTATCCTAACGCCAATTCCAAAACTTGCCCCTGTGCCTGAGCTTTATACCCAACTCCCACTACCTCTTGAACTGACTTAAATCCCTCTGAAACACCCTTTACCATATTGGCAATCAAAGTGCGATACAATCCGTGCAATGCTTTGTGTCGCTTTTGATCTGACTCTCTACTTAAAGTCAATGTATCGTCTTCTATTTTAATTGCAATGGAACTATCTACACTTTGAGTCAAAGTTCCTAGTACTCCCTTTACTGTAACAACATTATTATCTGAAACAGAAATATCTACTCCCTTTGGAAGACTGATTGGTAATTTTCCTATTCTTGACATTTATTATAATCTCCTCTTTATTATCCACTAACTAATATAGCAAAGAACTTCTCCCCCTACATTCAATGCCCTTGCTTCCTTATCGGTCATAAGTCCTTTTGATGTAGAAACTATTGCTATACCCAATCCATTCAAAACACGTGGCATTTTCAATGCCCCAACATATCTTCTCAAACCAGGACTACTTACTCGCTTCAAGGTAGTCATTGCTGGTTCTTTCGTAGATGGATGATATTTCAATGCTATTTTGATTGTCTTTGGAAAAATATCTTCCTCAAACTTATAGTTTAAAATATAACCCTTGTCAAACAATATCTTGGTTATCTCTTTTTTTATCTTAGATGCAGGCACTTCTACAACTCTATGCTTTGCTAATGAAGCATTTCTAATACGAGTCAAATAATCTGCTATTGGATCTGTTATCATATCTATATATTATTTACTTATCAAAATTACCAACTTGCCTTTTTTACGCCTGGTATCAACCCTGCCAAAGCCATTTCTCTAAAATTGATACGAGAAACGCCAAATTGACGCATATATCCCTTAGGTCTTCCTGTCAATTGGCATCTGTTATGAAGTCTAACGGGAGAAGCATTCTTTGGGAGCTTTTGTAATGCATCATAGTCTTTAGATTCTATTAGTGCTTTGCGCTTTGCAGCATATTTTGCTACCATCTGCTCTCTTTTTCTTTCTCTTGCTTTAATCGATTCTTTTGCCATAATTCACTACTAGTTATTTTGTGTTTTAAAAGGAAAACCAAATGCTTTTAATAAAGCTAGCGACTCTTTATCTGACTGAGCCGACGTAACAAATGTTATATCCATGCCCTGAATATGATTAATTTTATCAATATCTATTTCAGGAAATATGATCTGCTCTGTTATTCCAAAAGTAAAGTTTCCTCTTCCATCAAAACCTTTATCGTTGATGCCTCTGAAATCACGTATTCTTGGAACAGCAGAAGAAACTAACCTATCAAGGAATTCGTACATTTTATCGCCACGAAGAGTTACCCTAACTCCTATTGGCATTCCTTTCCTTAGCTTAAAATTAGATATGTCCTTTTTAGATTTAGTCGCAACAGCCTTTTGTCCTGCAACTAAAGACATCTCTTCTATCCCCTGATCAATGGCTTTTTTATCAGCAATTGCACTGCGACCTAACCCTTGATTTAATGATATTTTAAGCAGTTTTGGAACCTGCATCACTGTCTTATACCCAAACTCCTTGGTTAAAGAAGCAATTATTTCTTCTTTGTATTTTTGTTTTAATCTTGGTGTATAATACATTATTTTATTACCTCCCCTGACTTTTTAGAATATCTAACTAACTTATTTGTTTTCTCATCTATTATTCTACCAACTCTTGTTGCATTGCCTTTAGTATCAACTACCATCAAGTTGGAAACATGCACAGGAGCTTCCTTCTCTATAATGCCACCTTGTGTGTTTTTTGCATTTGGCTTCTGATGCTTTTTTACTTTATTTAAGCCCTCTACTATTGCTCTACTTTTTTCAGGATACACCATCAGCACCCTACCCGTACTTCCCTTAGAATTACCGGCAATAACCTTAACTGTATCTCCCTTTTTTACATGCAATTTCATATACTCTATACTTATTATTTTTACAACACTTCTGGAGCTAACGAAACAATTTTCATAAACTGCTTTTCTCTCAACTCTCTAGCAACAGGTCCAAAAATACGTGTCCCTCTCAATTCATCATTTGCTGTTAATAAAACACAAGCATTGTCGTCAAAGCGAATGTAAGAGCCATCTTGCCTTCTTACTTCTTTCTTAGTTCTGACTATAACTGCCTTTGACACAATGCCTTTTTTAACGTTTCCAGAAGGTATGGCATCTTTAACTGCCACCACTATTTTATCTCCAACAGAAGCATATCTTCTTTTAGTACCTCCAAGCACTCTAATACAAAGAACACTTTTCGCCCCGCTATTGTCCGCAACAACTAATCTTGATTCTTGCTGTATCATTTTATTTAGCTCTTTCTATTATTTCAACTAATCTCCAACATTTATTTTTACTTAATGGTCTCGTTTCCATTATTCTTACAGTATCACCTACTGACGCCTCACTTTTTTCATCATGAGTCATAAACTTGGTGCTTTTTTTTACAAATTTCCCGTACTTAGGATGCTTTACCTTTCTCTCAACCAATACGGTAATAGTTTTGTCCATTTTATCACTAACCACCACTCCCGTTCTTTCTTTTCTTAGATTTCTTTCCATCACTTATTCCTAATTATTTAACCTCACTGACAGAATTTAATTGCCTATATCTTATCTCCGTATTAAGCCTTGCCACATTTCTACGCGTTTCTTTCAAAATATTCGTATTTTCTAAAGGAGATACAGCATGATTGATTTTTAGTTTTACCAATCGCATAAACTCAGTTTCTAATCTCTCCTGCAATTCCGTAACAGGAATATCTTTTAATTCTTTACTCTTCATATTATTATACTTCTTCTATATAATCACGCCTAACTACAAATTTTGTTATTACTGGTAGCTTTTGTGCAGCCAATCGCATTGCTTCCTTGGCTATATCCATCGGTACGCCTTCGGCTTCAAACAACATTGTACCAGGCATTATTCTTGCAACAAAGTACTCTGGAGCTCCCTTGCCTTTACCCATACGAACCTCGTTAGGTTTTTTGGTTATAGGTTTATCTGGAAATATTCTAATCCATATCTGCCCTTCACGTTTCATGTAACGAGTGACGGCTTGACGAGCTGCCTCTATCTGGCGACCGGTAATAAAACTTGTTTCCAATGACTTTATTCCAAAACTTCCAAACGCCAACTCGTGACCTCTATGGGCAAGCCCTTTTATTCTACCCTTTTGTTGCTTTCTGTATTTCGTTTTTTTCGGTTGTAACATATCAGTCTAAAATTTGATCGTTAATCTTTTTTTCTTCTCAAACGTGGTGAGGCAAAACGAGGCATTCTTCCTTCCTTTGCATTATTCATATTTGCTGTAGAAACTATCTCTCTCTTATCATATACTAAGCCCTTACATATCCAAACTTTTATGCCTATTCTTCCATAAGTAGTATGAGCTTCATCTCTAGCATAATCTATATCAGCACGCAAAGTATGTAATGGAGTCCTTCCCTCCTTATAATGTTCCCTTCTTGCCATTTCCGCTCCGCCTATGCGACCAGAAATAGATATTTTAATGCCCTCTGCTCCAGTTCTCATAGTGGAAGTTATGGCTGTTTTAATAGCTTTTCTATAAGAAACTCTACCCTCTATTTGCCTTGCTACGGAAGATGCCACCAAAGCAGCGTCTAATTCAGGTCGTTTGATTTCAAATATATTTATCTGAACATCTTTATCTGTGAGTTTTTTTAATTCTTCCTTTAGTTTATCCACCTCTTGACCACCTCTTCCTATAATAAGACCTGGCTTCGCTGTATTAATAGTAACAGTTACAAACTTTAAGGTTCTTTCAATATATATTTTTGAAATTCCCGACTTGGTTAAACGAGCATTTATATACTTCCTTATCTTATCGTCTTCAACCAATTTATCTCCAAAGTTCTTTCCTCCATACCAATTAGAATCCCAGCCTCTGATGATACCTAATCTATTACCTATTGGATTTGTTTTTTGTCCCATCTCTATTTTAACTATTTAGATTCTTCTGTTTTTAATCCTTGAGCAACTTGTGTCTTTGTGTCTTCCCTGCCTTCTAAAACTATAGTAACGTGATTTGATCGCTTTTTTATTCTATATCCTCTGCCTTGAGGTGCGGTACGTAGTCTTTTCACTTGTCGTCCTCCATCAACCAAAATGCTCTTCACATAAAGATTACTCTCCTCTATTCTCTTACCCTCATTTTTAGATTGCCAATTTGCAATAGCAGAAAGTAACAACTTACGAAACTTAAGTGCTGATTCTTTTTGGCTATACTGCAAAATACCCAATGCTTTATCAACATCTACACCTCTTATAGCATCTGCAATCAGTCTTGCCTTACGAGGAGAAGAAGGATTATTTACCAATTTAGCCATGTAAAGGTTTTTCTTAGCCTTTTTGCGTGCCTCTGCAACTATATGTTTTCTTGAACCCATTTGCTTAACTATTTTTATTTTTTACCTTTATCTTTCTGTCCTGCGTGACCACGAAATATTCTTGTCGGAGCAAACTCGCCTAATTTATGTCCTACCATATTTTCAGTTACATACACTGGAATAAACTTGTTCCCATTATGAACTGCTATAGTCAAACCTACAAAATCTGGAGAAATCATAGACGCCCTTGACCAAGTCTTAATTGTAACCTTCTTGTTTTGCTCTTGTGCTGTCAAAACTTTCTTCTCTAACTTATAATGAATATAGGGTCCTTTTTTTAATGAACGGCTCATATCTTAACTATTTCTTACGTCTTTCTACAATATACTTATCTGAATGCTTATTTGGAGTTCTAGTCTTGTAACCCTTAGATGGAAGACCTTTTCTCGAGCGTGGATGCCCTCCTGTAGCACGTCCTTCTCCTCCTCCCATCGGGTGATCAACTGGATTCATAACAACTCCCCTCGTACGCGGTCTTCTGCCCAACCAACGAGAGCGACCTGCCTTACCAGAAATCTCAAGATTATGCTCAATGTTAGAAACCATACCCACTGTTGCCCTGCAAGTTTGAAGTATCATACGATTTTCTCCCGAAGGCATTTTAATTATTGCATACTTACCATCTCTTGACATCAGTTGAGCATAAGTGCCTGCACTACGTACTAACTTTGCACCTTGACCTGGGTTTAACTCCAAGTTGTGAATGATAGTGCCAAAAGGTATCTCGCTTAATAGCAATGCATTTCCAATTTCTGGAGCTACTCCTGCACCTGATAAAACAGTTTGACCTACCTTCAATCCATGGGGAGCAAGAATGTATCTCTTTTCTCCGTCAGCGTAGAACAACAATGCTATGCGGGCAGTTCTATTTGGGTCGTATTCTATTGTTTTGACTATAGCAGGGATATTATCTTTATCTCTACAAAAATCTATAAAACGATACATTTTCTTATGACCACCGCCTATATAACGCATGGTCATCTTGCCCTGATTATTTCTACCGCCTGATTTCCTTGTACCATAAACCAAACTCTTCTCAGGTCTTGATGAAGTAATTTCTTCAAATGTACTAGCAACCTTAAAACGTTGCCCCGGTGTTGTCGGTTTTAATTTTTTTAAAGCCATCTCTTTATATTAAATATTGCTAAAAAAATCTATTGTATCACCTTCGGCTAACGTTACGATAGCCTTTTTGAAAGAATTCGATTTACCTTGTATAAAACCTGACTTGGTATATCTTGATTTGTTTTTTCCATCGTAATTCATTGTGTTTACTTGTTCAACTTTTACACCATACATCAGCTCAATTTCTTTCTTAATTTCTATTTTGTTTGCACGCTTATCCACTATGAACCCAAAGCGGTTTGAGAACCTCTCTGTCGTCTTGGTCATTTTTTCTGTAATAATCGGCTTTACGATGATATTCATTTTACTCTAATTATTATTTATATTACTACGAATTAGCCAATAATTTTTCTAATTCCTTAACTGCGGTCTCAGTAATGACTAATTTGCTTGCATTCAAAACATCATAAGTATTGATAGACTCAGCATCTGTAACTCTTACTTTTGTTAGATTACGTGCAGACAAAAGCACAAAATTTTCTTTATCATTCTGAGTAACAAGCAACGTTTTTTTATCATTCATCTTCAAGTCAGCTAATACTTTTATCATGTTTTTAGTCTTAGGTGCCTCAAAGCCAAAGTCTTCTACTATCATTATACTATCTCCCTTTGCTTTGTAAGAAAGGGCTGAAAGACGAGCCAAACGCTTAACTTTTTTGTTCAATTTGAAATGATAATCTCTCGGTCTTGGTCCAAATGCTCTACCACCTCCAACAATTGTAGGGCTATTAATATCTCCTGCTCTTGCTCCACCCGTTCCTTTTTGCTTCTTAAGTTTTCTTGTCGAACCAGAAACTTCCGAACGCTCTTTAGACTTATGTGTGCCTTGCCTTTGATTTGCTAAATATTGTTTTACATCCAACCAAATAACATGGTCATTGGGTTCTGTTGCAAACAAAGTGTCATCAACCGTGATAGTTCTTGCACTATCAACTCCATTTATATTATAAATCTTTAACTCCATCTCTCAATCTTTAATATGCTCCCTTTTGCTCCAGGAACAGAGCCTTTAATTAAAACTAAATTCTTCTCTTCAATTATTTTTAAGATTTGAAGGTTTTGGACTTTTACTCTACTGCCTCCCATACGACCAGCCATTCTTAATCCCTTGAATACTCTAGAAGGATAAGATGATGCGCCAACCGAACCTGGTGCTCTAAGTCTGTCATGCTGACCATGAGTTTTATCACCAACACCACTAAATCCGTGTCGCTTTACTACACCTTGAAAGCCTTTTCCTTTAGATATTCCAGCAACATCTACATATTCGCCTTCAGTAAAAACATTGCAAGTCAAAATATCCCCAAAGTGTTTTCTTTCACCCTCTTCAAAACGAGAGAACTCCATAACATATCTTTTTGGTGTCGTATTAGCCTTTGCAAAATGCCCTTTCATTGGCTTTGTGCAAGCTTTTTCTTTCATTTCTTCAAAGGCTAATTGAATAGCACTATACCCGTCTTTTTCAGGAGTCCTTACTTGTGTTACAACACAAGGACCAGCTTCAATAACCGTGCATGGTTGTTGTTTCCCAGAGGCATCATAGATGCTAGTCATCCCTATTTTTTTACCTAATAATCCTGACATTTTTTCTTTTACTTTTTCTCAGCGTATCTACAGACAGCGGCTGAATAATTATATTGAATTATTTTTACTCTCTTTTTTCTTAATTAAACCTTTATCTCTACTTCAACTCCACTTGGTAATTCCAACTTCATAAGAGCATCTATTGTCTTTGAAGAATTGCTGTAAATATCCAACAATCTCTTATAAGAACTCCACTCAAACTGCTCTCTTGATTTCTTATTTACAAAAGTAGAACGATTCACTGTAAAAATTTTCTTGCGGGTCGGCAATGGTATAGGACCATTAACCGTTGCACCTGCCAGCTTTACAGTCTTCACAATCTTTTCAGCAGATTTATCTACCAAATTATGATCGTATGATTTCAATTTTATTCTTATTCTCTGATTCACAATCTATATTTTATCTTGTTATTTACTTTTTCAACACCGCTTCTGTTACATCTTTTGGAGCTTCGGCATAGTGGGAAAATTCCATTGTGGAATTCGCTCTCCCCGAAGTAATCGTCCTCAGTGAGGTTACATAGCCAAACATTTGAGCTAATGGCACTTTTGCACGCACAGCCTGCACTCCTATCTTAGCTGTAATACTTTCCAATATTGCACGCCTGCGATTTAAATCCCCTGTTACATCCCCCAAATAAGCGTCAGGAGTAGTTACCTCTACCAACATAATAGGTTCAAGCAACACAGGCTTAGCTTTTCTTGCGGCTTCTTTGAAAGCCACCTTTGCACATAACTCAAAAGACAAAGCATCTGAATCAACAGGATGAAAAGAGCCGTCTTTTATCACGACCTTCATGCTCTCCAATGGGAAGCCTGCCAAGACGCCATTTTGCATTGCCTGCTTAAATCCCTTTTCTATGGAAGGTATAAATTCCTTAGGAATATTACCTCCTCTAACCTCATTAACAAACTGCAAGCCCTTAGCATCAATATCGGCAGGAGAAAGCGAAAAGACGATGTCAGCAAATTTACCTCTGCCACCCGTCTGCTTCTTATATACTTCTCTGTGTTCGCAAGAAGCTGTTATAGCCTCTTTATAAGCCACCTGAGGAGCACCCTGATTACATTCTACACTAAACTCTCTACGCATTCTATCCATAATAATATCCAAATGTAACTCACCCATACCTTTCATAATGGTCTGTCCTGAGTTTTCATCGGTTGATATTTGCAACGTAGGGTCTTCTTCGGTCAATTTTGTTAGAGCGTTATTAAACTTATCTAAATCTGCTTGCTTTATTGGCTCAACTGCTATAGAAATAACCGGCTCAGGAAAAGACATTGACTCTAATATTATCGGATGATTTTCATCACAAAGAGTATTTCCAGTCTTTATTTCCTTGAAACCAACAGCAGCACCTATATCACCTGCTTCTATTCTATCTAATGGATTTTGCTTGTTAGCATGCATCTGCATAATACGAGATATACGCTCCTTTTTGCCTGTTGCAGCATTAAACACATACGAGCCAGCGTCCAAAGCTCCTGAATAGACACGGAAGAAACATATACGACCTACATAAGGGTCGGTAGCAATCTTAAATGCCAACGCTGCAAATGGTGCTTTCGCATCAACTTGACGGGTTGTCTTCTCGTCTGTTTTAGGATTTATTCCTTCTATCTCCGGAACATCAATAGGGCTTGGTAAAAACTTACAAACAGCATCAATAAGGTTTTGAACACCTTTATTCTTAAATGAAGAACCACACAACACAGGAGTAATTCTCATTTCACAAGTAGCCTTGCGAATTTGGTGTATCATCTCCTCTTCTGTTATGCTATTTTCGTCTTCCATATATCTCATCAGCAACTCATCGTCTTCCTCAGCTACTCCCTCTATCAACGCTTTACGATATTTTGCTGCTATTTCTTTCAAATCATCAGGCATTGGTATTTCATACATCTTCATACCATTTGACTCTTCGTCATACATCAACGCCTTGTTAGAAATCAAATCGATAACGCCTTTGAACATATCTTCCTGTCCTATTGGTATCTGCAATGGAATAGGATTTGCTCCAAGTCGTTCTTTTATCTGATTGACCACATTAAAGAAGTCTGCCCCTGCCCTGTCCATTTTATTGACAAAACCTATACGAGGCACATTATATTTATCAGCCTGACGCCATACCGTCTCACTCTGAGGCTCTACACCTCCGACAGCACAGAACAAAGCTACAGCACCATCTAAAACACGCAAAGAACGCTCTACCTCAACAGTAAAATCAACGTGTCCCGGTGTATCAATGATGTTTATTTTGTATTGATTATCGTCATATTTCCAAAATACAGTCGTTGCAGCAGAAGTAATAGTAATGCCTCGCTCTTGTTCTTGAGCCATCCAGTCCATTGTAGCAGCGCCCTCATGCACTTCACCGATTTTATAATTCTTACCAGTGTAGTACAATATACGCTCGGTAGTTGTTGTCTTACCGGCGTCTATGTGAGCCATAATACCAATGTTCCGTGTGAAATGTAAATCCGACATAAATCTATTCTTCCTTTTTTCTTATTTATTAAAATCTAAAATGAGAGAAAGCCTTGTTAGCTTCTGCCATACGATGAACGTCTTCTTTCTTCTTAAAGGCTGCACCTTCTTCTTTGAATGCTTGGAGAATCTCTCCTGCCAAACGTTGAGCCATAGATTTTTCATTACGCTTGCGAGCAAAGCCTATAAGGTTCTTCATACCCATTGATTGCTTGCGGTCAGGACGTATCTCTGATGGAATTTGAAAGGTTGCACCACCTATTCTGCGGCTACGAACCTCAACATTGGGGGTTACATTTGCCAATGCCTTCTTCCATACATCTAATCCGCCTTCACTTGACTTGTCTGCAACTATATCTATTGCATCATAAAAAATATTGTATGCTATCGTTTTCTTGCCCTTAAGCATGATGTTATTTACAAACTTAGTAACCAAAGTGTCATTGAACTTCGGATCTGGCAAAATTATTCTCTTACTTGGTTTAGCTTTTCTCATCTTACCTTCTGTTTATTATTTTTTAGCAGCTTTTGGTCGTTTTGCTCCATATTTTGAGCGGCGTTGCTTTCTTCCATCAACTCCTGCCGTATCTAAAGCCCCACGAATAATATGGTAACGAACACCCGGCAAATCCTTAACACGACCTCCTCTAATCATAACGATAGAGTGCTCCTGTAAATTATGACCCTCACCAGGGATATAAGCATTAACCTCCTTAGTGTTTGTCAATTTAACTCTGGCAACTTTACGCATTGCAGAATTAGGCTTCTTAGGTGTTGTAGTATAAACCCTCGTGCAAACCCCCCTACGTTGAGGACATGAGTCCAATGCAGGAGACTTACTCTTATATTCTAACTTCGTGCGTCCTTTACGAACTAATTGCTGAATTGTTGGCATATCTTATTATTTACGCTTTTTATTCTATTTTATCTTAACTTTTTACCGAAAAATCGGGCTGCAAAAGTACAACTTTTTTCTTAAACTGCAAAATATTTAGAAAAAGAATTTAAAATTTTAAGGTTTGCACCTCTCCGCTCCATATATTCTTTAACTTTCTATATTCGCTCAAAAACTCCAAATGTTCATAAAACTACAGCCAATAGTTTTTAGAATAAATCCTGTTTAGCACGCAACCCATGTTTTTATCATAGAATCTGACAAAACTTATATGCCAAATGAACAAGACATTCGTAATTTTCGGAGTGCAAAAGTACAACTTTTTTTTGATATACAAACATTTCAGCACAAAAAAAATTCATTTCGGCACTTTTTTCTCTCATTTCACCCTCATTTAATGAAGTTTTACTATACGGCAACACTCTAATAACAAATCTATTATGTTCAAAAATATTGCCAGCCAAAGTTTTGAAAAAATATTTACCTGTTTTCATTGTTTTTAGCCTCTTTTCCGTTTTTTTCAGAATTAGTTTGTGTCAATTTTGGTAAAAAAGCCTGACAACATTATTCACAATCGGGCTATACTTACTCATTGTACGCAGTCGTATTGCAGGTTTTTTTGCTCAGTTGAGTACATATATCTTATGCAGATTAGAAACAAAAAAAATAATTAAAGGTAATTTTGCTGTCTCTTATTAGAAAAATTCTTTGTAATTTTGCAAAATCAAATTGAGATAGTGATTAGAAAAAACGTGATAAAAAAAGAGATTTTGAGATGGTAGATTTATATAATTCAGGTGAGAGAAAAATGCAAATGATATGCCGAATGCAGACGTAGGAAATACGTAAGACTGCTATATTGTCAAGTTTCGGCTTGATATGAACCATTATGGGGATAATAGAATGTATTATCCCTATTTTTTTACCCTTTTTTGCCAAAATAAAGCGGCGTTTCATGAAATTAAAACGCCACTTCAAGAAAATGAAACGGCGTTTGGGCAAAGCAAGACTATTATTGGTGAAAATATGTTAAAAAAACATCAGAATAATCGTTAATTTGGCGAAAATAATATCTTTTTCTGTAAGTTTTTTCTAAAATTTCAGTCCATTTTTCCACCGAAAATGATGTCCTTTTTGTATAAATTATTTGATTAGAATTTGAAAAAGCAGGTGCTTTATTTCATTTTGCTGTCGTCAAATTTGGTCGTGTGAAGATGAAGAAAAGCCTCCAAAATTGTATTGTTATCTTTTTTTCTTACTTTTGCAGTTTGAATAAAACACTTTAACAAAATGAAAAAAGCATATTTGTTTCCCGGACAGGGAGCTCAATTTGTAACAATGGGAAAGGACTTATACGATAATTCCTTGACAAGCAAGGCTCTTTTTGAGCAGGCAAACGACATACTCGGTTTTAGAATTACTGACCTTATGTTTGCAGGGACAGATGACGATTTGAAGCAAACAAAGGTTACTCAGCCAGCTATTTTTCTGCATTCAACAATTCTCGCCGCTGCTTTGGGCGAAGACTTCAAGCCAAATATGGTTGCAGGACATTCTCTTGGTGAGTTCTCGGCTTTAGTGGCTGCAAAGGCAATGAGTTTTGAAGATGGACTGAAACTTGTCTCTGCAAGAGCGTTGGCAATGCAAAAGGCATGCGAGCAAAACCCTTCTACAATGGCGGCAATCATAGGTTTGGATGATGAGATTATAGAAAAGGTATGCCGAGAGATTGAAGATGAAGTGGTAGTTTGTGCAAACTATAATTGCCCCGGTCAGTTGGTTATTTCAGGGTCAATGAAGGGTATTGAGATTGCTTGCCAAAAGCTGAAAGAAGCAGGGGCTAAACGTGCCTTACCTTTGAAAGTCGGTGGTGCTTTTCACTCTCCGCTTATGGAATCGGCACGCGTGTCATTGGCAGCGGCTATAGAGGCGACACATTTCGCTCAACCAATCTGCCCTGTCTATCAAAACTTCACTGCAAAGCCTGTTACCGACCCTCAAGAAATAAAGTCAAACCTCGTAAATCAATTGACATCACCGGTTCTTTGGACTCAAATCTCCCAAAATATGGTTGCAGACGGAGCGGATATATTTATAGAAGTTGGACCGGGCAATGTGCTGCAAGGACTTGTAAAAAAGGTAAAGGCAGACGGCGAATTTCTGTCCGCTTCCATATAAATAAGGTGTGTTATGAGTCAATCAATGGCAGCGTCCGAACTTGTGTTAGCCCCTGACGGCAGTTTATATCACATCAGGCTTCAGAACGATGAGTTGAATGAAAACGTTATCCTCGTGGGAGAGCCTGAACGTGTGGCTATGGTGTCTGATAAGTTTGACACTGTTACACTCAAACGCAGCAACAGAGGTATCATCATTCATAGTGGCTCATTTAAGGGAAAGAAAGTATCAGTTGTGGCAACCGGTATGGGTGTTGGCAACATTGATATAATACTTACCGAATTGGACGCCGCCGTTAATATCAATCTCCGTACAAAACAGATAAATCCCTCTCATCAACACCTTAATTTTATACGTATCGGCACTTGCGGCTCAATGCAGGCAGATGTCGGCTGTAACCAAGCTGTTGCTTCCCGTTATGTTGTGGGCATTGACGGTTCATTTCGCTTCTATAATGCAAAGCAGGTTTTGAACGAGAGACTAACTGACGACTTTGTTAGCTTTATGAAATGGGACGAATCTTTCCCCAGACCTTATGCTGTGGAGGCTTCGCAAACTCTTATAAACAATATTGCCTTTGATATGCAGCAGGCAATCACCATTACAGCACCCGGCTTCTATGCTGCTCAGGGTCGTAAATTGCGATTGGAGCTGGCGGACGATAGCATTAACGACAGGCTGCCGCTTTTTTGTTTTAACGGCATTAGAGTTGTCAATTACGAAATGGAGGCTTCAATGTGTTATGCTTTAGGCAGGGCTTTGGGGCATAGCGTGCTTGCGGTCTGTAACGTAGTTGCCAATAGAGCAAGCGGAGAGTTTGTAGATGATTACAGCAAGCCAATGAATGATTTGATAGAAAAAGTTTTGGAAAGATTATAAATATATGAAGAGAGTAATATTTGTTGCCTTTGTTGTCTTATTTGCCTCTTGCAGTAAGGAAAGTAGCCAAGCGGATTTGCCAATAAAGCAGGACACTATGGCGGTTATTGTTTATCAAATGCAGAAAGCAAAAGCCATTGTAGCAACAGTAAAGGACACGACTGCAAGTCAAGCAAACAGACTTTCGGCTTTTCGGCAGGACATCTTTCAGGAGCATAACGTGAGCGAAAAATCATTTGACAGCTGCTGGACGTATTACCTCAGCAATCCAGCTCAAATGGACACCTTATTAAATAAAGTTAGCAAGTTAGTAGCAAAAGATTTATAGTTTGTTATTCGTCTGCGGCATAAACAAAAAACTCCGCATTTGCTCGCGGGAAAACATATCTACTTTCTGCCATAATTTATTATGTTTTTATTACATGTAACGAAGTAATTACTACATGTAATAAAGAAATTATTACATGTAATGAGGAAATTATTACACGTAATAAAGGAATTATTACATGTAATAAAGTAATTACTACATGTAATAAAGTAATTACTACATGTAATAAAGTAATTACTACATGTAATGAGGAAATTATTACATGTAATAAAGTAATTACTACATGTAATAAAGTAATTACTACATGTAATAAGGAAATTATTACATGTAATAAAGTAATTACTACATGTAATGAAGAAATTATTACATGTAATAAAGGAATTATTACATGTAATAAAGTAATTACTACATGTAATGAAGAATTTATTTTCTGTGGAATAAACAACATTTGCTGCTGTTTTAGACGGAATATTTTGTGTTATTTTGTTCATACGTTTTATTACGATTTTAGGGTGCAAGGATAAAATTTTTTTGATACTGCCAAAATTGTTTGAAAAAACACTATTTTTTGCGTCAAAGGGCATATTTGAGGAAATATTTGTATTTTTGCACTTTCTAAAAACCAAAAGATTATGTCAGGACACAACAAATGGTCAACAATTAAGAGAAAAAAAGGTGCTTTGGATAGCAAACGTTCAAAGACTTTCTCTAAAATCATCAAGGACATCACCGTTGCCGTCAAAGAAGGTGGAAATGACCCCGAAGCTAATGCTCGTCTGCGTTTGGCAATCGCTAATGCAAAAGGCGTCAATATGCCTAAGGAAACATTGCAGAGGGCTATCAATAAGGCATCGGACAAAAACACTGCAGCCTTAGTGGAAATGACCTTTGAATGTTATGCTCAGCACGCAGTGGCTATATTTATAGAGTGCCTTACTGATAACAACAATCGCACCGTTTCCACTGTCCGCAGCATTATCAATAAATTTGGCGGAAGTATGGGGACTAATGGCTCGTTAAACTTCATTTTCTCTCGTAAGGGGGTGTTTGAAATAGCGGTCGGAGATAGAGATGTGGAGGAGTTGGAGATTGCTTTGATTGACGCAGGTGCTGAGGAGATAGAGCAGGAAGAAGGTTATTTGACAGCCTATTGTCAGATGGAAGACTTCGCAAAGATGCAAAAGGAATTGGAGACAGCGGGTATTGAAGCCGAAAATGCGGAGTTGCAACGGATACCAAACACTACCATATCAGTAGAATTGCCAGAGGCGAAGAAAATTATGCGAATCATCAATTTGTTGGAAGACGATGATGATGTGCAGGCAGTTTATCACAATATGGAGATGAGTGAAGAGTTGTTGGAGGAATAAATGACAAAGCTGTATCTTGTCCCTACACCCATAGGTAATCTTGAAGATATAACGCTTCGAGCCATTCGTATCTTAAAGGAGGCGGATTTGATATTGGCTGAAGATACTCGTACGTCAAAGACTCTGCTCACTCATTATGATATAAATACTCCAGTTGTTGCTCACCACCAATTCAACGAACACCAAACGCTTACCAACATCATCAATCAGCTGCTTTCTGGCAAAACCATTGCTTTGATAACAGACGCTGGCACACCTGCTATCTCTGACCCGGGTTTCTTGCTCACAAGAGAATGTATTCGTAATGGTATAGAGGTGGAATGTCTGGCAGGAGCAACGGCTTTTGTTCCTGCTTTGGTTTGTTCGGGGTTTCCTTGTGACAGGTTTTGTTTTGAGGGTTTTCTGCCGCATAAGAAAGGTCGCCAATCTCGCCTTGAAATATTAAAGGATGAGACAAGGACTATTATATTCTACGAATCTCCTCATCGTTTGTTGAAAACCTTGACGGATTTAGCGGCAACATTTGGACAAGACCGCCTTTGCTGTGTCTGCCGTGAGATTTCAAAGAAGTTTGAGCAAATAAAACGAGACACAATCCAAAACCTGCTTCAATATTATACCGACAACCAAATCAAAGGTGAGATAGTAATTCTTGTCTCCGCCGTAGCGTAGGTAACATTTCCCATATCAACCAACAGCAACATAAAGAAGCCAGACAACATCAATCGTCTGGCTTCTCTGTTTTCTATTTATAATTTTTTTCTTACTTTTGCAGCCTCAATCAATTACTGCTTTTATATGAATAGACTTTGTAAATATATTTTCATTGCCTTTCTGCTTATTGCTTCAGTGGCTAAGGCACAGGAGGGTTTGGATAGTATAATAGAAACAGAATTCCTTAAAGCTCAGATAACCTTACTTTCAGACGAGATAGACTCCATCAAGGTCATAATCTCAACTCAAAAGGAGCAGATAAGCCGTATGGAAAGCGAGAAATATGCTTTGCAGCGGATTAACGACACTTTAGAACTCATCAATGGAGAGTTTCGCACCCAGTTAAACGACAAAAACTTGCTGTTGGAAGAACAGATAAAGGTCTTGCAACAAAAAGAAATATTGTTTGCCGAAAAAGAACTGCTATATAAGGAGGCAATAAGCAATTCCAACATTGATAAGGTGAAGATTGAAGGCTCTCTGCAAGCCAAAAACGCTTCAATAGCCGGCAAGGAAAAGGAAATAGAGTATTTGGAAAAGAGTATCGGCGACAAGGAAAAAAGCATTGGTGAAAAGGACAGGCAGCTATCTGTAGCCACATCAGAGAAAGATAAGTACTCACAAATGACCGACACGCTGAGGGAGCAACTTGTCATTGCCGAAAAGGAACTGCTTAAAATCAATGAGGAACTTAAATACACAAAGAAGCGTGCCGATGAAGCCGAAGCTAAGATTGCTCAAGCCGTAAGCCGTAAGAAAAAAGTGAGAGTTATTCAGGGAATATCAATGCGGTTTTACCCTATCCCCGAATGGGATATTATGCCTTTCATTGACACTGACGGCAAGCTCCATAACAAGATTGTCAATCGTAATGATGGCTTTGTGGAGTTTGATTTTGTAACAGGGGCGTCTGTTATGTTGCTTGACTTCAACAAACCTAATGACAGATTTTCGTCTGATTTAGGATTGTATGTTGGCTTTGGTGGTCAGAACCTGTTTAAGAACTTTTACGTTGGTGCAAACTATAAATTCCTTGACTTCTTTCACCTTACCTGCGGGCTAAACATAGCTCAGTATCATCTTTTGGCAGACGATTATAAGGTCGGTATGCAGTTGCCAGACGGCTTTGCGATACAAACAAAGAAGCAATGGAAGGTTACACCTTTTATTTCCCTGTCTTTGGACCTTGAATTCCTATCCTATATTGGCAAAAAATAAAACTATAACATAATGAAACAGAAAGAACAGTTCGTTTATGGCTATTGTCTCTGTCAATGGGGCAAAGTCTTGGGTGTGAAGTCTGATAAGGGGCTTATGAAGTTGGCTCTTGTTGATGAGGAACAACCTATTGACGAGCCAAATTACAGCCGCAACGATGAACAAATAAAGACCATTGTAGCCAATCTTGACAAGCCTGACTTCAATTTCCAAACCATAAAATTAGACTTGCGAGGTACGGATTTCCAATGTAACGTTTGGCAGGAGTTGTTGAAGATTCCTTTCGGGCAAAAGGTTTGTTATGAAGATATTGCCAAGAAATTAAACACCAAAGCCGTCAGAGCGGTCGGCAGTGCAGTTAAAAAAAATCCTGTGGCGTTCATTGTGCCTTGTCATCGGGTCATTCGCAAGAGCGGAGACACAGGTAATTATTTTTATGGCAGAGCTTTGAAAGAGCAAATCCTTCTATGGGAAAAGCAAATGGCTAAAAGATAGTATTTACTGCTGCCTTTGTTTTATCTGTCAGGTGCAAAGATTTATCCTGCCAAACGTAAATTCAATTAAAACGGCGTTTCAATTTACTGAAACGCCGTTTTAATTTTCTAAAGTGGCGTTTCGTGACACTGAAACGCCGCTTTAGTTTTGTCTTAGTTTAGAATGAGTTTCATATCCTTTGGATAGCGAACGTTGTAAATAAACTTTATCGTCAGCGATTGCCCCTGCTCAACATTCAAATCCCAAGTCAGTTTGCCCGTTTTGTCATCATAAGTAGCCTTTGCAGTCTCTACGGCTGTTACTTTTACGTCCTTGAACTGGCTTACGGGTATCTGGTCTTGCACATTCAACGATACAGGATACTGGTTGCCGTTACGGATTGTCAATGTTACTTCTACATTGTTTTCAAGAGTAGAGCCGAAGACGTTTGTCTTCTCTGGCTTGGTGCGGACAACCTTTCGCTCGGTGGTAACCCTCTTATCCTGCCCTATGGAGAGCGTTAAAGTGTCTTCTGTGTTCTCTGACGTCAAATATCCGTCATTGATATAACGATTATCCAAATATATACGACTCTCGGAACTCATCAGCTCAAGGCTTTCCCAAGAAGCAATGCGAGCTGAAAGGAAGACGGTCTTGGCAAGTTTAGGTATTACATAATGCTTATAAGCCGCCATTGAGGTTTTTGTTTCCAAAGGTATGGTCTTTGTCTTTCCGTCAGAAAGGATAGTATGCTTTGTTCCTACCTCATACTCTTTGCCGAGCATAGTTGTTGCAGTTACCGTATGGGAAGTATAACGTTGTACGGCGTTTGTGGCATTTGATTCCACAGAATATAGTTGCGTTATATCAAATGAATCATATTCAGAAATATTATCTTCAACAATCATAAAATCTGTATCCCCTACTTCTTTCACTTTTTTGTCCCGTGATAGCGTTTTGCGGACAGGGGCATTACTATACAGATAATAAGGATACAATTCTCCTAATGCCGCTTGGGTGTTTGGCTGTTCGGAAGAGAATACAAGGGTAATATCTTTCCAGTCTTCACCAGTCTGTTGCGATAACTGACCTTTTAAGACAAACTTAACAGGGCTTTTAGGGTCGGAAAACTTGACATCGTAAAGCGGAGTCCAAGCAACGTTACCCACGTGATAGTTATACAGGAAAGTAACCTCGCAAGCCTTTTCGGCGTATATGTTCATATTGATGACATACTCGCTTTTTGTCTTTTGGTTGTTTTCTTTCTCTCCCTGCAAAATAAGGTTTAGCTGTGATTGAAGGTCGGTTATTTTCTCCTGACGCTTGCTTAATTCCTTGTTTTGTTGCTGAAGCAGGTCATTAACCTCCGTAACCTTTTGGCGATAGTACGTTATGGCATCCTTTATCTTCTGAACCGTATCAACGGCTTGCGAATTGGAGATGGGCTTCATATTGTCCAGCGCCGTTTTCTCCTTTTGCAGTTCGGCAATGGAGTTTCTTGTCGTAGCCTGAACGTAATTTAAGTCCTCAATAGAGTCTCTCAACGTCTTGATTTTGCGTTTTGACTCTGCCGAAAACTTGCTTTCGTCCGCCGTGTTGGCAACGTAAATCATCGCAGGGGTGAAATCTGTTACCATAACATTGTTGTCGGCTTGGAATTGTAACGAATTGGCTATCATAAATTGGGAATTGCCCGTCAAAACGATGTCATTGTTACCCGCTTTGAGCGAAATCTTCGCCGTTTTCTCAATTAAGGCTTGATAAGGGAAGACTGTAACTTTCGTAATCTTTCCTTCAATTTCCTTAGCCTGTGTTTTCTCTTGTCCATAGCCTGTAATAGCCGCCGCAAAGCATATAACAGCAGCAGCAAAGACCTTAAAATTCTTTTTTCTATTCATAATCCGTAAGTTTTAGGGCTGCAAAGGTAAGAAAAAAAATACGTTACATAAGTTTTTTACATACTTTTGCAAAAAATTTTGTTGATGAAAGAAGTACCAAAAGGACATTTAGCCATACTTGGCGTCAATCTAATCTTCGGATTGAACACACCAATAACCAAATCCATACTAAGCCTGCACCATATTGAACCTTTGGCTTTGACGTTCTTTCGTTTTGTCGGTGCTGCTGTGGCGTTTTGGATAGCTTCTTTCTTCGTTTCCAGCAAACATAAGGCTACAAAAAAGGATATATTGTTGTTTTTTGTTGCATCATTGCTGGGTATTGTTCTCAACCAAATGTTCTTTGTCGTTGGGTTAAGTTCAACTTCGCCCGTTGATGCGTCAATTATCGTTACCATTGTACCAATTCTGACGATGATAATAGCCGCTTTCTACCTCAAAGAGCCGATAACGACCAAAAAAGTTGCTGGAGTAGCAATAGGTTGTGCAGGAGCAGTGTTACTAATCTTGACAGGCATCAGGGCAAACGACCAAAGCAGCTCTCTGCATGGCAACCTGATGTGTGTCATCAGTTGTTTGGCTTACGCCACCTACCTAACCGTCTTTCGGGATTTAATAAAACGCAACCACCCTGTCGTACTTATGAAATGGCTTATGCTCTTTGCCGTTGTCGTAACCTCACCTGTCTGCTATAAAAGCGTCATTGCCATTGATTATGCGGCGTTGCAGATGAGCGAAATAGTGAGAGTGCTTTACGTTGTGCTTATGGCAACCTTTGTAGCCTACCTTCTGATAGCCATAGGTCAAGCACGACTACGCCCAACCACTTTAAGTATGTATAATTACTTTCAACCAATAGTTACCACCGCTATTTCAATAGCCATAGGCTTAGATATATTTGGCTGGCACAAAGCATTAGCGGCAGCCTTAGTCTTTTTGGGCGTCTATATCGTTACTCAAAGCAAATCCAAAGCCCAAATGGACGCCGAAAAGGACACTTCGCATAAATAAAGACGGCGTTAGATTTTCACCAAACGCCGTCTTATTTTCGTTATTATCTATCTTATTTGTATTGATTGCCTGCTACTTCTTTGTGTAAGTATCTTGCGGCGTTTTGAGCCAAAGCTCCCATTTCATCTTCTCCCGGATAAACCGTAACAGGGGCTATGAAGGATATTCTATCTGTCAGTTCGCTTACAAAAGGTTTGCTATACGCTATGCCGCCCGTAACCAATATTGCATCTACTTTACCTTTTAGCACCGTTGCAATAGCACCTACTTCTTTTGCTACCTGATAAACCATTGCCGATTGGATAGCTGCAAACTTTTCATTACCATCCTTAGCTTTCGTTTCCACCACAAGAGCGTCATTAGTGCCAAGATAAGCAATGTAACCACCTGCTCCACACACCATTTTCCTTATCTCCGCTTCGCTGTACTTACCTCCAAAACAAATATCTATTACTTCATTGACCGGTAAAGAGCCGGAACGTTCAGGTGAAAAAGGACCGCTGCCGTCCAAAGCCTGATTGACATCTATCACCAAGCCTTTATGATGTGCTCCTACTGAAATACCTCCGCCCAAATGAACAACAATAAGGTTCAAATCTTCATATTGCCTGTTGTTATCGTCTGCATATCTTCTTGCAATAGCCTTTTGGTTCAGGGCATGAAAGATTGACTTGCGTGGCATCAACGGATGTCCGCTTATTCGTGCAATATCAGCCAGTTCATCTACCACAACAGGGTCGGCAATTATAGCTTCAGCCCCGTCAATAGAGCAAGCAATGTTGTGAGCAATAATTGCACCAAGGTTACTTGCGTGTTGCCCGTAACGGCTTGCCTGCAAATCGGACAGCATTGCCTGATTGACATTCCAAACACCTGAAGTTATAGGTTTCAACAAGCCACCTCTGCCAATTAAAATGCGGATTTCGTTGATGTCAAAGCCCGCATTTTCTACCTCTTTCAAGATAAGATTCTTGCGAAATTCGTATTGGTCGGTTATTTTTGCAAACTGAGCCAACTCATCGGCGGAATGCTTAATGTTTTTAATAAATAGTTGATTGTTTTCTTCGTAAATGGCTATCTTTGTAGAGGTTGAACCCGGATTGATAGCCAAAATTAAATTTCTTTTACCCATATTAATTATCAATTTTTAGCCAAAACAAGGGTGCAAAGATACACAAAAAAAATTTAATCTAAGATGCGAGTGTTCAAATGCCTGTTTCTGACGGCAATTAGCACTTTGAGTTGGTTAAATTGGCAAAACGGCAAATTTGAAGTCTTTTTTTATCAATTCTTAGTGCAAAATTGCGGTCAAAAATGAAGAAATAATTACATCTTTATCT
>JAISLH010000125.1 GCA_031260565.1 Bacteroidales bacterium | reverse complement strand
ACGTCAGTAACTATTGGTAATTCTGTTACGTCAATTGGAGAACAGGCTTTTGGTAGTTGTGTGAGTGTAACGTCAGTAACAAGCAATGCTATTACTCCACCAACTATATATAATAGTACTTTTGCGGCTAATTATAATGCTGTTTTCTATGTTCCTTGTGTTAGCGAAGATGATTATCTGGCTGCTCAGTATTGGAGTGGGTTTAATTATGGGGAATGCTTTACAGAAAATAGCTTGAATGATGTTGATGTAGCAGAGGCAACTATTTACCCAAATCCAGTAAAAGATGTATTGAATGTTGCTTGCTCTGATAAGGTTGGAAGTGTTGAAATCTTTAATCTTTTGGGGCAAAAAGTTTATGCAGGGACTAAGACAATGATAGACGTTTCTGCTTTTGCAAAAGGGAACTATGTTGTGAAAGTTTATACTGACAAAGGCGTAATGACAAAGAAGTTTGTAGTGGAATAATTAAATGACTTGATGAAAGAGAGAAGCCCGATAATGATTGATGTTGTCGGGCTTTTTTGTTGTTTCTAAATAATTTTAGTATTTTTGCCGCAATTTATAAACCAAAATTACTATGGAAAAAACGTATAAGATGTGTCAGAGTTGTGGAATGCCGTTGAAGAAAGACCCTAACGGCGGAGGGACAGAGAAAGACGGCTCAAAATCAAATAAATATTGCAGTTACTGCTACAAAGACGGGGAATTTGCTCAACAATGTACGGCGAAAGAGATGCAGGATTTCTGTGTTGATATGATGCACAAGCAGATGAAGATGCCGAAGTTTGTTGCCAAGTTCCTTTGCCACAATATACCTCAGTTAGAGCGTTGGAAACAGACCAGCAAGTAGCATACGCTTGGGGTGATTTGCGACCCTACAATTCCTATTCGTCATTTTGGAAACGCACCTGCGGCTTTCGTGTTCAGAAGTTATCCATTGACGGAGGCTTCACTTGCCCTAATAGAGACGGAACGTTGAGTTATGGCGGCTGTACTTTCTGTATCAATGACGCCTTCAACCCTTCATATTGCGACACTCAGAAATCTATCACTCAACAGATAGAAGAAGGCATTGCTTTTCACCAATGGCGTTATAAGAAGGCACAGAAATACCTTGCTTACTTTCAAGCCTATTCCAATACTTACGCTTCACTTGATACACTTAAAAAATTGTATGAAGAGGCTCTGAATAATGAGGCTGTCATAGGGCTTGTTATTGGCACAAGACCCGATTGTGTTGATGAACAAAAGTTAGATTATCTTGCCAAACTAAATGAGCAATATCATATCATAATAGAATACGGCATTGAGTCGTGCTATGACCGTACCCTTGAGCGGATAAACCGTCATCATACCTTTTCACAAACCCAGCAAGCAATAGAACAAACCATTAAACGCAATATTCATTGTGGAGGACACATCATCTTTGGGCTTCCTGCCGAGAGTTGCGAAGATATGTTGAAAGAAGCTAAAATACTCTCAGCTCTTGGGCTTGGCAGTCTGAAATTTCACCAACTTCAATTACTGAAAGACACTCCCATATTAACAGAATATGAAGCCAATCCAAAAGATTTTTGCCTTATGTCCTTTGAGCAATATAAGGAATTTATTATTGATTTTCTTGAGCTGTTAAGTCCCGATATTGTCATAGAGAGATTTTGCGGTGAAGTGCCATTACGTTTTCATTCTCAACATAACTGGGGAACTCTTCGCAACGAACAAATAGTACAAAGTATAGAAAGACGAATGCTTGAGAGGCAAACGTATCAGGGAAGGCTGTTTTGATTTTAAAATATAGAGAACTTAACGTATCTTTTTGGATTTAGCTTTATGTCCTCTATTAAAGCGTCAAGTTTCTTTGCCGAAGCGTCAATGCTTTTGTAAAGCTGGTCATCGTTAAGCAGAAGTCCAACATTGCCCTCCCCCTTATCAATCTTTTGAAGTATTGCAGAAAGAGACGCTAAACTCTGATTAGTTTCTCTGAGCGTTGAACCTATTTTAGCCTGTGCCAATGTGTCGGAAATATCGTTGAAGTTGGTTATGATATTGCTTAGCTTCTCACTGTTGTTGTTAAAGTTGGTGGTTATGTCTTCAAGGTTGGCAAATATTTTCTCCACTCTCGCTTTTTCATTGCCAATCAAGCCGTCTATCTTAATTGATATGGAGGAAAGGTAAGCCGTTGTCGCTTTGATGTTCTCCAAACTCTGCTTGATGTTTTCCTGTCCCTTTTGGTCTAAAATCTGATTGATTGAAGCCAAAACCGAATCTAAATGAGAGGCTGCCATAGTTATATTCTCTATTGTTGGGTTTAGTTCTCCGCCTAATCTATCCATCAGACCCATTTCAGCAGTGGCGGCAAGGGTATCTTTGCTTGCCAAAAACTTATTAGAAACTCCCATATCTATTCTCAACTCTGTACCACCTAAAAGACCTGAGGAATACATCACAAGTTTAGAATCGGCAGGTATCTTTACGTCATTATCAATGGCAATCTCTACAAGGAACTTCTGTCCCTGCGAGTCCATTCTGTCAATCTTCTTTACATAACCTACTTTCATACCATTGATATAAATATAGTTTGAGGCATGAAGACCTGCAACACTGTTATAAATGGCAAAATACCTGTTGTCAGAACTGAAAATATCGTTTCCTTTCAGGTAATTGATGCCAAAGAACAACAAAACCAAAGCTACTATTGCCGTAACACCTATCCGTAATTCTCTTTTATATTTTTTCATCTTGCTTTATTTATTTAGTTTGTTTGCCTCTGCCAATGATATTCGTTTCCCTTTGTAAAACGCCACCACAAAGGCATCTTTATAACCTCGTTCTTTTAATGCTGTCTGATATTCCGCCGCCAAGCCGTAACGATTGAAGCTGCCTGCGGTGTATTTCCATATTCCATCTTGCTGATATGCCCAAAGGCTATCCAAATCTGCAAAGCGACTATCATTTAATGCCACTTTCTCAGGTAACGATAGCATTTGCACACGATAAACCACCGCAGCTGTGTCGTCAATGGTAGTAGCGGTTGTTGTATCTTTTGTGATAATGGGTTCAGGTACTTTTTTGTTATAAATGCTATCAGGAATGAGAGCTTGCAACTTCGGAATGGTTAGTTGAGTATTGTCTTTGAGATTTTTATATTCATATATTGCCCGAAGGATTGAGCCAGCTATCTCATATTGTCCTTTGTCTGAAAGCAGGTATGCCTCTTCTTGTTTGTTGGAAATGAAGCCTATTTCTATCAAAACCGAAGGCATAGCAGACTGAAACAGCACTACAAAGTTTGCTTGCTTTACCCCTCTGTTGCTCATCGTAGTATTGGCTGCAAATTGCTTTTGTATCAAATCGGCAAACTTCAAGCTACTCTCCATATACGCCGTCTGATAGAGAGAGAACAGAATGTTATTTTCAGGAGCGTTGGGGTCAAAGCCGTCATAATTCTTCTGGTAATTTAATTCTGTAAGTATTTCGGCGTTTTCTTTCTTAGCTACGGCAATGTTTTCAGCAGTCTTGGCAAAGCCCATAGCAAAGGTTTCAAAGCCTTTGGATTCCTTACTTGTAGAGCTATTGCAATGAATGGAGATAAAAAGGTCTGCATTGCTTTTGTTAGCCAACTGCGATCGCTTATAAAGATCAATATCCTTATCTGTTGTTCGTGTGAAAAGCACATCAACACCTTGTAAGTTATCTTTTATTAGCTGCCCAAGTTTAAGGCTGACGGCAAGGGTTATTTCTTTTTCCTTTGACCTTGAACCTATCGCACCCGGCTTGTCTCCCCCATGACCGGGGTCTATAACAATCTTATCAATGACTTGTGTCTTTTGAGCGTAACCACCAAAAGCAGTTATGACCCAAAGGACAAAAAATATAAGAATACAACGTTTCATTTCCCTACTTTTTCTTTCTTTATTCAATCGGCAAAAGTACTATATTTTTTCATTTTATAGAGAAATAACAGAGCAATCACCCTATCTTTTTGTTAATTATTTTTAATCTATATGTAGTATTAGACGATATTATGAGAATAATACCTAATCTGATACACTACCTAAATAATACCCAATTCAATACACCACCAATATATATGGCTTAAGGTAAAGATAATGGAAAATACAAAGTATAGTATAATTTCTATTGTTCTAATTTTCTTTGCTATTTTAAACTTTATCTTAAAAACATACCTCTCTATTAGAAAGTATATTACCCAAAAAAATGTAGCTATAATAAAAATACAGAGTATTTTACCAAATAAGTATTCCCAAAACTCATTTTCAATAACTTCTTTTTTGCTTTCTGCTGTACCAATATAAAAATTTGTTAAAAAATACATTAACATTGTAACACATAAAAAAAGAAATATTTTTATTATTAGATATAAAATTACCTTTATTTTATTATTGTTCATTTTATTTTGCTTTTAACACCAAATCTGAAACATTGCCCAATTCTATTCATTAGTAAATACGATATTGAGAATAGACGAGTCTTCCCACCATATCTTATCTCTAACAATACTTTTCTTAATGCTATCATTGTATTGAGAAGTCAGTTTATATTTATTTTTATCAAACCAATCTTTCCATTTTTGAATATCATTCAAACAATCTTTTCTCTCATAATACACAGGAATTTCAGCAAATACAACAGATTGTCCTTCAATGCCAGTCATCTTTTGTAAGTATTCTGTTGCAAAGAAAAGTTTCCCTCGTATAGTATCTGTAATATCAATATCTCCTTCATAATTATTAAACTCATCAATTATATTCAGGCATCTATTAAAATCATATTCAACATTCTTGTTGTAGGTTTTGGAACAAGAAAATACTACAACCATAAGAAATAAAAAAATAATCCTTTTCATAATATTTAAGACTTTAACGCCTGTTTCTACTCAAACTATAATCATTATTTATATCACTCACACGTTGCAAAGTTACTAAATTTATTTAATAATAATAATTTTCACATTGGCAGCAATAGTACCTCATTTTATTTTTCTTTTTTGTACTTTTGCAGAACGAAATTGAACAACGAATAAAAACGAACAGGATTATGACAAAACAATATCAAAAAATATCATCACAAATTACATATTTAATGCAACACAACTTCATTAAAAACTATCGCTTTTTAGGAATGCGAACGTGATGATTTTGTATAAATTTTACGCATAGTATTGTAATAACGCAATATATAACCTTATGGGGATAATATGATATTTTATCCCCTTTTTCGTGCTTTTTGCCAAAACTAAAACGGCGTTTCAGCGTCACGAAACGCCACTTTAGAAAATTAAAACGGCGTTTCATTCTGACGAAGTGGCGTTTGGGCAAAATCATTATTTTTTTTGAAAAAATGAGTTAAAAAATGAGCAAAACAGAGTGAAAAAAGAGTGTTTTTAATCTGTTTTTTGACGAAATTTATGTTAAAATCAGGTGCTTTTAATGAGTGTTTTATATAAATAAAGTGAGGTAATGATATAATTATCACCTCACTTTCTTATGGCAAATTGGCACTTTGAAAAGCAGGATTTGACGTTCGTTTTAGCATAGCAATAAAAAAAGGGAGAAAGATACCTTTCCCCCATAGCAATACTAAACTTAATTAGCTTAAAATGTGATATTGACAGCCTTTTGCTTAACTATTCATCATTATAAGAAATTCTTCATTGGAGCGAGTCTTGGTCATAAGGTCGTGGATGACGTTCATAGACTCTACAGACGTCATATCGGCAATATGATTTCTCAACACCAACATACGACTGACAATGCTGTCTTCGTGCAAAAGGTCATCGCGGCGTGTGGAAGAGGTAACCAAGTCAATGGAAGGGTATATTCGCTTGTTGCTTAGCTTTCTATCCAGCTGCAATTCCATATTTCCAGTTCCCTTAAACTCCTCAAAAATCACTTCATCCATCCTTGAGCCGGTTTCAATCAATGCCGTAGCAATTATAGTCAGCGAACCGCCGTTTTCAATGTTACGAGCAGCTCCGAAAAACCGCTTTGGCTTTTGCAGAGCGTTGGCTTCAACACCTCCGGAAAGCACCTTGCCGGAAGCAGGAGCAACTGTGTTATAAGCTCTTGCAAGTCTCGTTATACTATCAAGCACTATCACCACGTCCTGTCCGCATTCGGTCATTCTCTTTGCCTTTTCTAAGACAATGTTCGCTATCTTGACGTGTCTGTCTGCCGGTTCGTCAAACGTAGAAGCAATAACCTCAGCATTGACCGTTCGCCTCATATCCGTTACTTCTTCAGGTCGCTCGTCTATAAGCAAGACTATGAGAAATACATCAGGGTGATTAGCGGCTATTGCGTTGGCTATCTCCTTCAAAAGAGTCGTTTTACCTGTTTTAGGAGGTGCAACAATCAAGGCTCTCTGCCCCTTGCCGATAGGAGTGAAGAGGTCAATGATTCTTGTGCTCACACTCTCTTGTTTATGTCCTGTTAATTTGAATTTATCCAATGGAAAGAGCGGCGTCAAATAGTCAAAAGGTACTCTGTCTTTGATGACTTCTACGGTGCATCCATTGATTAAGTTTGCCTTAACGAGCGGAAAGTATTTTTCTCCGTCTTTTGGAGGGCGAATTGTACCGCTAACGGTGTCACCAGTCTTTAATCCGAAAAGTTTTATCTGTGACTGAGAGACATAGATGTCGTCAGGGGAGGTGAGATAATTGTAGTCTGATGAACGTAAAAAGCCATAGCCTTCGGGCATTATCTCCAAAACACCTTCATTTTCCACCAAACCTTCTATTTCAAAGTTGAATTGAGGTCTTGGAGGAGTCTGTGGAATTTGCTGAGGCTTTATTTGCAGCTTGTTTTGCTTCTCTGCCGGCTTTGCGACAGGCTGAGCAAGGTCATCAGGAGTAATAACATCTCGCTCTACTGGCTGAGATATTGCAGCGTCTAACTGCGGTGTTGCAACGTCAGCAGGTTTGGCTTCAATAACAGGAATCTCCGGGATAACGATACTTGGAGTTGCTGCATTAGTTACCTCAGCCGTTTCAGCAACTTTTTGCTTCTTTGGTCTGCCTCTGTGGCGTACGAAATTGCTTGTGAAAACCGGCTGTGCGGGTTCTTCAACCGCCTTAGTCTCTGATGAAGCAGGTTCGGGTAAAACTGCAACTTCCTTCTCTTTTTTCTCTACGACCTTTTCCTTTTTTTCAATAGCAGTGGTTTTATTTGGCTCTGCTATCGGATTAGGTTTAACTCTGTTTCGTCTGAACTTCGTTTCAGGCTCTACGATGTTTGGAGTGGGGTTTTCAGCCTGAAAGTCGAGGATTTTGTAGATTATTTCCTGCTCATTCATCTTGCTGATTTTTGTAAGGTTAAAGCCCTTAGCTATTGTCTTTAGCTCGTCTAAGGACTTTTGCTCTAATTGAGATTTGTTGTACATAAAATTACATTATAGAAAACTTAATGATTAAGTTTGTTTTGTTGAATTATTAAAAAAATGTTTGGTGTTTTGTCAAGAAAAAAACGACAAATCATTGATTTTTGACATTGCAAAGATACACAATTTATTTAAAATACAAATTTTATTACCTTTGTCGCTGGTTTTATTGCTAACAAATATACTTAAATTATGTCAAATTCAATTAAATATACTTCACAAGAGAAAAATATTCTGAGCCATTGCTGCCTCTGTCCAAGAAATTGCGGAGTTAATCGTCTCAATGGGCAACTCGGTTATTGCAATCTCAACAGTCATATAGCCATAGCTTCTATCTGTAATCATAAAGGGGAAGAGCCAATTATTAGTGGGACAAAAGGGATTTGCAATGTATTCTTTTCTCACTGCAATTTACAATGTATTTACTGCCAAAACCACCAGATAAGTTGCAATTCTAATAATCCTAATTATGTTAATATAGATGATGTTGTCCAGAAAATAAAAGATGTTTTAAGAGAGAGTAATAATGTTTTAGGCTTTGTTTCATCCACAAGTCAAGTGCCACAAATGCGAGCTATCATAAGGCTTCTCCAAGAGCAAGGAGTAAAACCCATTATTGTTTATAACACTAATTCTTATGACCAAGTTGATGTTTTGAAACAGTTAGAAGATATTGTAGATGTTTATCTTGCTGATATGCGTTATGCCTTTGACGATGTGGCTCAAAGGTTATCTGATGTGAAAGATTATCCTCAAAGGGCTACTGCTGCCCTCAAAGAGATGTATCGGCAAAAAGGCTCATCACTGCTGACAAATGCCAATGACGAAATAGAAAAAGGGCTTATTATAAGAGTTTTATGCTTGCCACAAATGAAACAAAACACTCTGCATATCTTGGATTTGATTGCAGACAACCTTTCTCCTAATGTTCATATTTCACTTTTGTCGCAGTACTACCCTCCTTTTGTTATGCCAGAAGCCTGCTTAAATCAATGCCTTTCCCAAAAGGAATATGACATTATAGTAGATTATGCCCTCAAACTCGGCTTTACCAAAATTCAAACCCAAGAACTGTCCTCTGCCGACAACCTTCAACCAGACTTTAACAAAAATATACCTTTTTAATATTAGGAACAGTTGCAAAATATGTTTTCTAAGTTGCAAAAACAGATTTATATCAATAATTTGAACCTTTTTTTCTCCTTAATTAAAGTAGCGAAAGACAGCGGCGGCTTTAGCTTTACCGATACATTCTTCTAATTCGGTAATGGTAGCCGCTTGAATATGCTTGACGGAAGAGAATTTAAGCAACAGTTTTTGGGCTAAGGTGTCTCCTATCCCTTCTATGTCGGTTAGTTGTGTGCGTATCGTGGCTTTAGAACGCTTACGTCGGTGGAAGGTTATGCCAAAACGATGAGCCTCATCACGGATATGTTGTATCACTTTCAGGGTTGAAGACCGCTTATCAAGGCAAAGGGGGTAAGGGTCGTGAGGAAAGAATATCTCTTCCAAACGCTTGGCAATACCAATGACAACAATCTTATCCATAAGTCCTAAGGCAGTAAGGCTTTCCACTGCTGCCGAGAGCTGCCCCTTGCCTCCATCAATAACAATTAGTT
Source organism: Bacteroidales bacterium (assembly GCA_031260565.1). Taxonomy (GTDB): domain Bacteria; phylum Bacteroidota; class Bacteroidia; order Bacteroidales; family P3; genus JAISGN01. Next base: position 4,816 of record JAISLH010000125.1, on the reverse strand, counting down.
GAGGAAGCGGCTTGCCTTCTCTTTGTAGGCGAGAGTAGCGGCGATAAATTATCTCTGACATTGAAGCGAAATCGTCAGCACCAACAACGGTTTTGATGTTAAAATGTTTGTATTCGGCATTAGAGGGTTTGCAATTACGAAAAACTACACAGGACGCCACAGGAAAGTTACCTTGTATGTTGGAATTATCAAAGCACTCTATATGTTTAGGTAACTGTGGCAGATGTAAGTCTGTTTGCATTTGCTCAACTACTTTTATATTCCAGCGGTCTGGGTCAAGCAAAGTGGCACGCTTCACTCTGTCACTTTTTTCGAACATTGCATTATGAAGAGAGAGTTGAAGCAGTTTTCGTTTGTCCAAATCCCTTGTTGTAGGTAGCGTTTGCTTCACGTAACCTTCAGGTAAATCCAACTGCTTAGGTACAATTATTTCCTTAGAGTCGTAGTTAAATTTGTTGCGTGTCTGAATAATTGCAATAGTGAAAAGGTCGTCAAAACTCTCGTCAATCTTACTTATAACCTCTGTGCCGTAAGATGAAATTATGCAACCATTGACTACCTTCAAAGCGTTGAAATAAATTCTCTTGTCGCCTTCAACGTAGGAATAAACCTCAACATTGCGAATGTTATTGGAGACTACAGCCGTCTTATTTTTATAATTCTCCAACATAATTATCTTTTCCTTCAAGGCGTGAGCCTCTTCAAAGCGTAAATCCTTTGCAAGCGTCATCATATTATCCTTCATTGCCGTAATGAGGTCTTGAAAATTGCCGACAAGAAGCTGTTCTATCTGGTTGAAAACAGTATTGTAATCTTCCTGAGACTGCTTTGCCACACAGGGAGCATCGCAAAGATGTATCTGATAATCCAAACAGGTCTTGAATTTGCCCTTTTCAATGCTCTCCTTTGTCAAAGGCAATACACAGGTTCGGTATTTGAAAAGTGTTCTTATTATATAGCGTATTTCCCATAGCACATTTCCTTTAGGGTAAGGTCCAAAGTACTTTCCGCCGTCCTTTTCTACAATCCTAACTTTCGTTAATTGGGGATAAGGTTCGTTGGTTATTTTGAGCCAAGGGTAACGTTTATCGTCTCTTAAAAGTATGTTGTAACGAGGTTTGAGGGTTTTGATAAGGTTGTTTTCAAGCAACAAAGCCTCTACTTCATTATTGACATGCACTAACTTAATGTCGCAGACCTTTCGAACCATCACCTTGGTCTTGTCTGTTTGGCTATCATATTTGGCAAAGTAAGAAGAGACTCGGTTTTTGAGGTTTTTTGCCTTGCCTACGTAGATAATGACGCCGTCCTTATCAAAAAACTGATAAATACCCGGCGTTGTAGGCAGGGTTTGAAGAATTAAACGCAGCTTTTCATCTACATTGTAATCCATTGTTATATATTATAATCAAGGTCTGATTTCACTATCCGCAACGTCATATCAATAATGCCAACTATTTCAAAAACGGATGACATATTTGTGATGCGGATTGTGTATTTCCCTGTTTCGGTAAAAGACATGTAAGCCTTAACTCGCTCTTCTATATCATACATATCACCCATAACATCTCCTATAAATTTTGTCCCAGCTCTATCTTTCAGCTTTATTGTATGTACGCTGGAGCGTTTCGTCCCGCTGGGAGCAACAATATCAATCAACAATTGGATTTTATCAACATTTATAACGCCCGAATGACGAATGCCTATAAGTACATCATAAGGGTCTGCATTGTTTTTAACCTCTACATCGGTAAATTCAATAGCGTTTCCACTCTTTTTATCCTCCGAAAGCCTTTGCCAACGATAGTCTTTGAAAGAAGTAATATGCTTGTAAATCTGGTCGCTATTGCAAGCCGTTGCTATCAAAACAAGAGCTGCTATCATCATCGTTCGCTTAATCCATACCTTATTCATATTCTATTTATTTATTTCATTTTGTTATAAAATGGCTTTTCTAATTTCTTCTGCTGCCTGTGCCAATCCATCAATATTTTTGCCGCCTGCCTGTGCAAAATGCTTCTGTCCGCCGCCGCCGCCAGCTATATGCTTGGCAGCCGAACGAATTATAGCCGAAGCATCTTTACCTTCTGCGACCATATCATCACTTAACATCAAGGTTAAAGTAGGTTTTGTGCCAACATAAGTGGCAGCTATGAAAACAAAAGATTGGTATTCGCTACGAAAACGAAAAGCCAAATCCTTAACAATATCAACTGGCACTTCCTTATCAACTATTGATATTACCTTTATGCCGTTTATTTCCTCCATAAGAGAGGTCTTTAATTTGGCATACAAGTCGGAGGTTACTTTCTTCCTCATTTGTTCTATCTCCTGCTTGAAAGAGTTGTTTTCTTCTATCACTTTTCTAACGGCATTGACTATATTAGGTGAAGCTTCAAAATGAGCCTTGATTTCATTGATTGTATTGAGAATACCATAGAAATAATTCTCAAAATACTCTCCGCAAACAGCCTCAATTCTCCTTACTCCGGCAGCAACAGCATTCTCAAACACTATCTTAAACATACCGATTTTTCCCGTACTTTTAGCATGCGTGCCGCCGCATAGCTCTACTGAATTGCCAAACTTTACAACCCTTACCTTTTCTCCATACTTCTCGCCAAACAACGCCATTGCTCCTATCTGCCTTGCTACCTCAATGGGCACTATCTTCGCGTCCAACGTATGATCCTCACGAACAAGGCTATTGACAATCTTTTCAACTTTCATAATCTCTTCTTCTGTCATCTTTGAATGGTGAGAAAAGTCAAACCTCAAGCGGTCAAAACTCACAAAAGAGCCTTTTTGTTCAACATGACTGCCTAAAACCTCTCGTAAAGCATAATGCAACAAATGCGTAGCAGTATGATGAGCCTCTATTGAGGTACGCCTATGAACATCAACCTTTGCGTTAAAAGTTGCAGTCAGATTAGCAGGCAGTTTATTTGTTATATGCAGGATAAGATTGTTCTCTTTCTGTGTATCAATGATGTCAATCTTTTCTCCATTATCACACAATAGCACACCACTATCGCCTACCTGTCCGCCCATTTCAGCATAAAAAGGTGTTTGATCAAAGACAAGTTGGTATATTTCATTTGCTTTTGACAGTACTTTTCTATATTTAAGGATTTTAGCCTCTGCTTCTGTCGTGTCGTAGCCTACAAAGTCAGTACTACTTGCGTTTTCAACCAATTCTACCCAATCTTCCGTCTGCTGTTTGGCTGCATTGCGAGAACGCTCTTTTTGTTGCAAAAGATTGTTATTGAAAGCCACCATATCAACAGAACGATTATGCTCTTTAGCCATTAGTTCCGTCAAGTCAATAGGAAAGCCATAGGTATCAAATAGCTCAAAGGCAAAGTCGCCATCAATGGTTGGTGTCTTGCTTTGGTCAATATATTTGTCAAATTTCTGTATTCCGTTAGCCAAAGTGCGGAGAAAAGATAGCTCTTCTTCCTTTATGACTTTCTCAATAAGTGATTTGTTTTTTGTAAGTTCATCAAATTGCTCTCCCATCTGCCCAACTAAAACATCAACAAGTGAGAACATAAACGGCTCTGTGAAGCCCAAGAATGTATATCCATAACGAATAGCACGGCGAAGGATACGTCTAATAACATACCCCGCCTTTGCATTAGCCGGAAGCTGTCCATCAGCAATAGCAAAGCTCACTGCACGGATATGGTCGGCACAAACTCGCATTGCAATGTCCTTTTTCTTATCCTGCCCGTAAGCAAAGCCTGACTTTTCTGCCAATACCTGAATAATGGGTTGGAAAACATCAGTATCATAGTTAGACTTCTTGCCTTGCAAAACCATACAAAGACGCTCAAAGCCCATACCAGTATCCACATTCTTTTCCTTCAAAGGCACGAGAGAGCCGTCCGCCATACGATTAAACTCCATAAAGACAAGATTCCATATTTCTATCACCAACGGATTGTCCTTATTGACCAATTCTTTGCCGCTTTGCTTGAGCTTTGTTTGGTCATCCCTCAAATCAACGTGTATTTCAGAGCAGCCGCCACAAGGACCAACCTCACCCATTTCCCAAAAGTTATCCTTCTTAGAGCCAAGCAAAATCCTGTCTTCGTCTATCCGTTGTTTCCAATAGTCATAAGCCTCTCTATCTACGGGTAAGCCGTCCTTTTCATCACCACCAAAAACCGTTACATAAAGCGAAGATTTATCTATCTTATAAACTTCTGTCAGTAATTGCCAAGCAAAATCTATTGCCTCCTCCTTAAAGTAATCACCAAAAGACCAGTTGCCCAGCATTTCAAACATTGTATGGTGATAAGTGTCGTGTCCCACCTCTTCCAAATCATTATGTTTTCCGCTGACACGAAGACATTTCTGACTGTCTGCAGCTCTTAAATAAGGCTTTTCTATGTTGCCCAAAAATATGTCCTTAAACTGGTTCATTCCTGCATTGGTGAAGAGCAGCGTAGGGTCATTCTTTACCACTATTGATGAGGAAGGCACTATTGTATGCCCCCTGAGATTAAAGAAATCCAAAAATTGTTTGCGTATTTCGGTAGAAGTCATATACGTATGTTTTATAAAGTTATCTTAATTAGAGACTGCAAAGGTACAAATTTTCTCTTATATGTAAGCAAAAAGCCCGACAACGTTAATCATCAGGCTTCTTCATTTCATCAAGTTATTTAATTATTCCACCATAAACTTCTTTGTCGTTACGCCTTGTGTTATATGCAATGTTGCAATATAGTTCTCTTTTAATCAGACAAATTTTAGTCAAAATGAACTACTATTACAACCTTTGATTTTCGTAAAAGAAAATTTTGTACCT
>JAISLH010000022.1 GCA_031260565.1 Bacteroidales bacterium | reverse complement strand
ATACTTGGATGAAAAAACGCATTATTTACCTTGCTCATAATTTTGATATTTAACACCAACTATCAACTTGAGAAAATCTATCGCAGCTATTAGCACGAAAAATTTAGTAGAATTTTGTTCATTGAAGTCAAAATAGGTTTTGAATTTGACAAAAGAGAGTAGGGGAGTGGTCTTTTAAAAAATAGGCGGATGATATGAAAAGTCGGCTTTGAGAGAATGGAAGTTTTGATTTTTGCAAACGATAAACTCTTTTTAGCAACTTGTGTTCGATTGCTCGGAAGTGGAATGTGTGTGTAACGAAAAGAATTTTTATGATTACATTTGTAAATTAAAACATAGTAAAGTAGTATAATTACAAATGTAATGTGATAAAATAGCGATTAGAATTGTAAATTTATTCTATTATTACAAATGTAAGGTAGGATAAAATGAAAAATAGGGAAATTATTTTACTAATTTAATATTATAAACTTAAAACCAATGATTTATATTATTTACTTAAAGTATTACATTATTAAAATATGTTAAAATAAGGGCTTTTTTATATAGCTGTTTAATATAGTTATAATAGGCTGAAATAGACAATTAACATTTTTTCTACTTAAAGTGTAACTTTATTGTAAATTGTGCGTATAGATAATTACAAAAGTAAAATTAACATAATTACATTTCTAATATATTAATTAAGGTTACAAATGTAAATAAGCAAATAGTAAGATTACAAACGTAAAGTTATGATAGAAGAAAGAATTAAGCAGATTATGGAAACATACGGTTTGACGGCTGGAGGTTTCGCAGAGATTTTAGGTATTCAAGCATCGGGGATTTCACATATACTTTCCGGTCGCAACAAGCCGAGTTTGGACTTTGTTACTAAGGTTTTGATAAAATTTCCTGAAATTGACTACAACTGGCTTGTGCTTGGCAAGGGCAGTATGAAGCAGATGGATAAGCCTGTCAGTAATGAGCCTTCGTTGTTTGACAATGAGCCTGTAAGGGAGATTGAAGAGCCGAAACCGCAGGTTGTTGTAGAGCAACCGCAAGAGCCTTTGGTGGAAATAGAAGAGCCTGTTGAAGAGCCGCAACAGCCTGTTAGTAAGCCACAAACGAAAAATGAGAGGTGCATAAACCGTATCATCGTTTTCTATAACGACAGCACTTATGAAGAAATAAGCAACAAATAGCCAAAAATCTGAATAAAAAGATGTAATTTTGCTGCCTCAAAGGGCATACTTTTGTGTTAAAAACAAATGAGGTATCAAAAGACGATAAATTCTATTGGTTGGCTTGTCGGGGCAGCGGCTTTCGTTGTCTATTTCCTTACTATGAGCCCTACAGTCTGTTTTTGGGATTGCGGAGAGTTTATTGCCACAGGCTCTAAGTTACAAGTCGGTCATCCGCCGGGAGCTCCGTTATATCACTTGTTAGCAGCCGTTGCGAGTGCTCTGTCTTTTGGCAATACTAAGCTTATTGCCCCTATCATAAATTCTATTTCTGCCGTAGCCGCTGCCTTTACTATCGTCCTCTTCTTTTGGTCATTAGTCCGCATACTTAATCGCTTTTCCGACAAATTTATAGCCAACATAATAGCTGCCGCAATCGGTGCTTTGACCTTTGCCTTTACTGACTCCTTTTGGGCATCGGCAACAGAAGCAGAGGTCTATAGCCTTTCGTTATTATTTACGATAGCAATCCTCTGGTCTGTTCTCAAATGGGATTCTAATCCGAATGAAAGATGGGTGCTACTTATATCGTTGCTCGTGGGCTTGTCACTGGGTGTGCATATTTTAAGCCTGCTGGTGCTGCCTGCTGTTCTGCTGGTTGTCTGCTTTCATTATTTCAAACCATCGTTAATCAATACAATAATAACGCTTTTGGTCTCTGCTTTACTCGTTTGGATGCTGCTTTCGTTCATTCCGTTTTTGCTTTCTGCCAATAGGGTTGTTTTATACGTTGTGTTGTTCGCTTTACTTGTTTTATTATGGCTTTCTATCTGGAAAAGGTTGTCGGTTTTGAATACTATTTGTCTGTCGTTAATGTTCTTAATGATAGGAGTATCAACATATTTGGTTCTGGTCATAAGAGCCGATGCAGACACTCCAATTAACGAATATTCACCTCACACAGCCGAAAAACTCAACTATTATTTGCAGAGAAACAATTACGAAAAGCCACCGCTGATTTATGGTAATCAATTCACAGCTTACAACTATGCGGACTATGATGTGTCAGAAAATGGGAAGGTGGAGCTTATATATAACAAGGATATGCAGTCATTGTTTCCTCGTCTTTGGAATCCTGCTTATGAATCGGCGTACATAGATTGGGCTGGCACACCTGAGAAGCCTGTAATAATAAATGGGCAGACTTATTTCACGCCGTCCTTTTCGCAAAATCTTAAATATTTTTTGAACTATCAGCTTGGCTATATGTATGGTCGCTATCTGATGTGGAACTTTGTTGGAAAAACTAACGACATTCAAGGTTTTGGTGAAGCAAATAATGGACAATGGCAGTCGGGTTTGCCTTACGTGGATAGGTTGATTGGGATAAATACAGATTCTTTTCCTAAAAACACCCTGAAACTTGGAAGCACCGCCTATTACTTTATTCCCTTATTGCTCGTTGTTATCGGCGTTTTCTACCACTTTATAAGGGACAGAAAAGGTTTCATCTTCAATGCTATTTTCTTCCTTTCTACGTCTTTGGCTGTTGTTGTATATCTCAATGTTACGCCTTACCAACCAAGAGAAAGGGATTATGTCTTTTTGGCTTCCTTCTTGGCGTTGTCTGTATGGCTTAGCGTAGGAGCGTTGGCAATAAGTAGGTGGATTGTTTCTTTGGTTTTAATCAATCGTCCGAAGTTTGTGCTACCGTTTTTCTTCATTGTGCCCATATGGTTGTTGAGTCAAAACTACATATCACATAATCATAGCCGCCAATACACTGCTCGCAACTTTGCCCAATCTCTTTTGGAAAGCTGTGATGAAGATGCTATCTTGCTGACCAATGGAGATAATGATACGTTTCCTTTGTGGTATTTGCAGAATGTTGAGAATGTGCGTACCGATGTGAGAGTTATCAACGTTGCCTTTCTTAATTCACCTGATTATATTGACCAGCTACAAAAGCAAATCTATCTCTCCAAACCATTGAAGGTTATTACATCAAAGCAGGATTATGAAAACTCTTCAACCTTAAACTTGGTTTCGTCTGCCCGAAGTTTGCTGTCCGAAAAGCCAACCCAAATAGCAAGACGTCTGAATGAAAACCTCGTTACCCGTAATGACATATATTCACTTGGTAATTTGATATTGATAGACCTCATTGTTGCTAATATTGATACAAGACCTATCTACTTTTCAGCTTATTCCAACGAAGATTTTCTGGGTTTGGAAAACTACCTTGCTTTGGAGGGCTTTGCTTATCGTCTGAAAAACGTTGCTAACAATAAAAAGAACGACCTTTTGCCTCCTAAGTACGGGACGGTTGATGCCAATAAAATGTACCAGCATTTTAAGCAGTTTCAATGGCGAAGTTTTAAGAGAAACCTTGCTTATTTTAGTGAATTAGAACGCTCTGTTATAGATATGTACGCTCAATATTCGTCTTTTTTGGCTTATAGTCTTTACCAACAAAAGCAGTATGAAAAAGCGTATGACGTTATTGAAACCTGCACCCAAAACCTGCCTGTTACCGTTCATAAATACCCTCACTCGTTAGCCTATATTGCCATTATGTACAACCTGTTGGACAATAGGGTAGCGGCTGAGAACACCCCAGAAATGGCTAATCACTTCCTGTTTTATACGCTGGATTACTACAAGCATTATATGCAATATTACTTTGATTTGAGGGAAAGATTTCAGTCTCAAGAAAGGTGGGAAGCACAAAAGATTATGGCAAACTGGTTATATTTGTGTTCTTTTACCAATGATAATAAGTTAGATGACCTTAGGCTGAGCCTTATTGATGGTTTCTTTAGTTACGTTCCAGAGTTTTTGGAAAAAAGCTATAAATACTTGGAAGCCGTGCAACCCAACTCTGACTTCTACGCTGCCGAAATAGAAAAAACAACTACCCTTGTTAAAGACATTCTCGCCATAGGTAAGGTTTATGAAGAGCCTATACCTCAGCCACCTGCCAGTATAAGAGACTTGTTAAGATAGAGAAACATATCTCTATTTTGGCAAAATTGCATAATTAAGGTACGAAATCGCTTAGTTGTCTCACCAATGAAAAGTAGCGGCATATTATTGTAGAAAGTTGATGATTTGAATTGCCCATTGAATAATTTTTTGTACCTTTGCACACTCTTTTAAGAAGAAAATACACATAATATAATGAGTGAAGATTTAAGAAATATGACAAATGGCAGCGAATATACGGCTGCCAATATCACTGTTTTAGAGGGTTTGGAGGCTGTAAGAAAGCGTCCTGCAATGTATATAGGTGATGTGAATACAAGAGGTTTGCATCATCTGGTTTATGAGGTGGTTGATAATTCCATAGATGAGGCTTTGGCTGGCTATTGCAACCAGATAAGCGTTACTATTCTTGAGAACAATGCCGTGAGAGTTGAAGATAATGGTCGCGGTATTCCCGTGGATTTACACGAAAAGGAAAATCGTTCGGCGTTAGAAGTCGTGATGACAGTTTTGCATGCTGGCGGTAAGTTTGATAAAGGTTCGTATAAGGTGTCAGGTGGGTTGCATGGCGTGGGTGTAAGTTGTGTAAATGCATTATCAATAAAGGCAAAGGTTACTGTTTGTAGAGCAGGCAAGGTTTATGAACAAGAGTACGAGAGAGGTACTCCTATATATTCTGTAAGAGAAGTAGGCACAACAGAAAAACAAGGAACAATTACTGAGTTTTTACCTGATCCAGAAATTTTCACTACATTGGAGTATGATTATGATACTTTGTGTGGTCGCTTACGAGAATTGGCTTTTTTGAATAAAAACATAGAGCTTACAATTAAGGATATGCGATCTCAGAATGAAGTAGGCGAATATCGTAATGATCGTTTCTATTCTGAAAATGGCTTAAAAGACTTCATAGCTTATCTTGATGCAACACGAGAAAAACTTATTCCAGAGCCTATTTGTATAGATGGGGAAAAACAAGGCATTCCCATTGAAATAGCAATGCAATATAATACCACTTTCACAGAAAATCTCCATTCGTATGTTAATAATATTAACACACACGAAGGTGGTACGCATTTGCAAGGCTTCCGTCAAGGTATGACAAGGACTTTGAAGGGCTACGCAACAAAGGAAGGATTGTTTGACAAGCTGAAGTTTGAGATTTCAGGTGATGACTTTCGTGAGGGTTTGACTGCCGTTATCTCGGTGAAGGTTGCAGAGCCGCAATTTGAAGGGCAAACCAAGACAAAGTTAGGTAACAGTGAAGTAGCCGGAGCCGTAAGCCAAATGGTCAGTGAGTTGCTTACAAATTATTTAGAAGAACATCCAAAGGAGTCAAGAATGATAGTAGATAAGGTCATTCTTGCGGCTACTGCTCGTCATGCGGCGCGTAAGGCAAGGGATTTAGTTCAACGTCAAACTATTTTAGGAGGTATAGGGCTACCCGGTAAGTTAGCGGATTGCTCTAATAATGACCCTGCACTTTGCGAGTTGTTTTTGGTTGAGGGAGACTCTGCAGGTGGTACCGCCAAACAAGGCAGGAATCGTGAATACCAAGCAATATTACCTTTGAGAGGAAAGATACTTAACGTAGAAAAGGCAATGCAACATCGCGTCCTTGACAGCGAAGAAATAAAGAATATGTATACTGCCTTAGGTGTTTCTATCGGTACTACTGATGATTCAAAAGCCTTAAATATGGATAAGCTACGTTATCATAAAGTAGTCATAATGACTGATGCCGACGTTGATGGTTCGCATATTGCTACCTTAATCCTTACGTTTTTCTTTCGTTATATGAGAGAGTTGTTAGAGCAGGGCTATGTTTATATCGCAACGCCTCCATTATACCTCATCAGTAAAGGAAAGCAATCAAGATATTGCTGGACAGACCAAGAAAGAGAGGCTATAACTCAAGAATTTGGCGGAGATGATAGCAAAATAGACATACAGCGTTACAAAGGTTTGGGAGAAATGAGCGAACATCAGTTATGGGAAACGACTATGGATCCTGATAAAAGAACCTTACGACAAATTACCATTGATAATGCCTCCGAAGCAGACAGAGTATTCTCTATGTTAATGGGTGATGAAGTTCCTCCAAGACGAGAGTTTATAGAAGCACATGCCACTTATGCTAACATAGATGCGTAAGTAATAAAATTGTGTTGTTAAGAAAAAAGAAGCCGAGTTATAACAAATACTCGGCTTCTTTTATGTTATCCAGATAAACTATCAAGTTAAAAGTTTCAAATGTTGATGTGGCAATCGGGATTTTAACGAATAGGCACAATTATTTAGATATTGTTTTTTCGTGCAACCAGCAATTTATATTGTTGATGACAATATCTATTCTTTCGCTGAAAGACTCTTGAGTGGCAAAGGCAATATGTGGAGTGAGAATGCAGTTGGGAACACTGAACAAAGGATGGGTTGTTAAAGGGGGCTCTGACTCGAAGACATCAACGCCTGCTCCTGCAATCTTCCCGTTAATAAGTGCTTTGGCAAGTGCGATATTATCTACAATCTTACCTCGTGCTGTGTTGATGAAGATGGAAGAAGTTTTGCAGAGGTTAAGCTTTTCACTATCTATGAGCAAATTTGTTTCGGTTGTCAGCGGCAGATGTAAAGATATAATATCGGCTTGCCTCATCACATCTTCAAAACACATATAGGTAACACCTATTTCTGTAGCTTGCTTGCGTATTGTGCGGCTATAAGCAATAATCTTACACCCAAAGGCAGAAAGGATACGAGCAGTCTCCAAACCAATAGCTCCTGTACCAATAATACCAACCGTCTTGTCCTTCAATTGACGCCCAAGAAACGAACCACGACCGCTATGATTGCGAGTTTCACTATCCATAAACGTTATTTTACGATAGACGTCAAGCATTAACCCCACAGCCAATTCGGCAACAGCAACAGTAGCATAGCCATTAGCATTGACAACCTCTATTCCTCGTTCTGCACAATAAGCTGTATCAATATGGTCTAAGCCTGTAAAAGCAACTGCCAAAAGTTTTAATTTAGGGCATTGGGCAAGGACGTTTTTTGTCAGAGGAATGTTGGATATAATTGCAATATCTGCGTCCTTCATCCGCTCAACAATCGTAGGCTCATCTTCTTTTCTGTCGGCATAAAGAAGGAAACTATGCCCCTTTTGTGCAAACATATTCTTAATATCAAGGTAGCGTTCGGTGCTTATCCCTATTGGTTCTATGGCTGTTATTTTCATCTTTTTTATCTATATTTGAGAACTGCAAATGTACAAAAAACATTTTTTATTACCTTTGCCACTTCAAAATAATAGAATTATAGAATATGAAATATTGTAGTGATTTTATCGTAACAGAGAAACTAACGCTTGAAAACAATTTCTTTCGTCTGAAATTGCAGAGTGATACCCAGCTGCCAAAGATAGAAGGCGGGCAGTTTGTACAAGTTCTCACCAAACAAAACGAAGGTAATTCCCTCCGAATACCTATTTCCATCAATGACGTTTGTTATGACACCAATTCTATGTTTCTTCTTATTCAGATAGTAGGAGAGGGGACAGAGGCATTAAGCCGTACGCAGATAGGAGAGAAGGTAAATATTATCTTTCCTCTTGGAAATGGCTTTGCAGTAGAAGGAAACAAGGTGTTAATGGTTGGCGGAGGCGTTGGCGTTGCTCCTTTCCTGTATTTGGCAAAACTATACAATAAGATTGGGATAAAGCCAAATATGTTAATTGGAGCAAGGACAGATAAGCATTTACTGCTGCTTGATGAGTTTGCTGCTTATGCCAATGTACATATCACAACCCAGTACGGAAGCAAAGGTACAAAGGGTTTGGTAACAGAACATTCTATCTTGAGCGAACCTTTTGACAGAATATATTGCTGTGGTCCTACGCCGATGATGAAAGCAGTAGCGGTAATGGCGATAAAATCAAATACACCTTGTTATCTATCGCTTGAAGAGTCTATGGCTTGCGGCGTGGGAGCTTGTCTTTGTTGCGTTGTGGAAACAACTGACGGACATAACAGATGTACTTGCACCGAAGGTCCTGTCTTCTCCGCCTTAGAGTTATATAAATAGGTTCAAATCCCCCTTGCAAGCCTTCCTTTGTTTTGAAGGACTATTCAGTGTAGGTAGTATGCATTTGCTTCTTATTCCACAACAAACTTCTTTGTCGTTACCCCTTTGTCAGTATGCAGTTTCACAACATAGTTACCTTTTGCAAAGCAACTAACATCTATTGTCATGAAATTAGCCTTTACTTCCTGTTCATAGACTTTTTGCCCAAGCACATTAACTACCTCTATCTTTGTTAAACCAATGGACGAAGCAAAGGTTACCTCTTTGGTTGCAGGGTTTGGATAAATATAAGTGAGATTGTCCAAATCCAATTGGCTTAATCCTCCGCTACTACCAGTATCCACATACGTCAAGGTATCAAGGATTGGAAATAAATACAAAATAGTTGGCACAGGGGCGGCGCTAACAGGTGCTATTGTGTCCCATATACCATTTTTCAAGTGCAATGCTTTATCAGTAAGCCCTTCGCAAAGGCAACAAGCTCCAATTTCCATTGTTGGAGTTGTCCCTTGAAAATCCTGCATAGGTATAGTAACTGCAACATGAAACTTTGGAGCAAAAACGAATATTGAACTGTCAAATAATAATTCCACATATCGTATATTTAGTCCGTAAAGGGGAGAAGATGGAGAAGGATGGGTACAGGGTATGGTATCGTATCTTACCGATGCTAACACATTGTTTAAGCTGGAGTCTCTTATTTGTAAAAAATAAGAAGAATCAGGTCTATATTGCTGAAACTCGCTTGGCAAGTACAGTGCTTGCATTGCAACTCCCTTTATTGACAAAGGAGAATTTATGTGATATGATTGAGCCAATCCAGTTATAGCCATTTCACTGCCATATCCTCCCATGCCGGGAAATGAAGGCGGAAGCGTAGCACACTTTCCAAAGCCTTCCGAAAGAAGCCAATCATTTAAGTATTTTGGGAATATGTCCTGAGTTTGTCCTATTGCAGTTAGCGAACATACCGTTGCTATTGCTGCTAAAAAAATTTTCCTCATACTGCTTATTTTTATTATTGACAATTTATATTTATTGGTGATGATATATTGGTTATTGGTTCTGTTCGCCAAACGAGTTTGTCTATGTATTGACCGCTAACCGGATATATATCATAAAATAGTTCTGTAGTTCTTACATTCACTCCTTCGCTTGTAAGATAGTTACAGTTACCATTCAAGTTACTTCTGTCTCCTCTCCAAATATTTATTTGTTGGTTATTTGGATTTATGCCTGCTGTTATAAACTGGTAAGGCAGTAATTCTGTTATGGAATTAAACGGATAGTTATCTCCATTTATGTCGGAATAAAATACATCCACCTGTGATGGAGGTGGAATTAAATATGGTCTCGCATCTACAACAGAAATGGAATTAACAGGAGAAATAAATGATGTCATTGGTATGTTCTCTACAATAAGTAATGTCGTATCTATCTCACTATACATTATGTCTCTAATATCTGCATCTCCTTTATTATAACTACCAAAACTCTGCGTTTGATACATATAAAAAGAAGGGGTAGCCGCTATATCTACAAAAAATGCTGTAGTCTTTTCATCATTACCTGATACATCTTCTATAATTCCAGCTATTGCTATCCATTTATAATGCAGGGAATCTGCATGTAAAGGGTATGGGGCTAACTCATCATTGTTAGCAAACAGATGATAAACATGCTCACTTGTATTAGAAATATTATATTTATAATACGTTCTAACAACAATATCTTTTTCATTATTTCTCCTGCCAACAGTGATAACATATTTAAGGTTGGTAATAGGGTACATCACAACAGTATCTTTTAATATAATGTCATCAAATATCTCATCAGCGTAAGGGCTTTGATAGATATAATAATTCCAATTAGCATACTCATCACAATGAACAAAAAGAGACTTCCCATTATTATCCACACCTATCCCTACTATATAGACAAATTGCGATTCGTAATAATACACTTCTATTTTGTCAATAGATTTGGAATTTTGTATTGTATCCCATTTGAAATTGGAATACTTAAACAAGTCGGCTATTCTTGCTCTTGCAACAAAGCCATTTACTTGATTGTTTTGCGTTACTTGACCACAGAAATAGATAAGACCTCCTAAAACTTTAAGGTCTTTCACCTCAAAGTTTGCTGGAATTTCTGCCACATCTACATTTGAGGCATTTTCACCCACTAAGTAAAACTCAAATTCTCCGTTTGTAGTTTGTGAAAGAATAATAACCGTGTCTTGATTTACGGAGATAATTTTTTGTGTGTTAATCTGCCCTGTTTGGCTGATTTCTCTCACCACGCTCTGCACTCCTACCGTTTGAGCAAACCCTTGCATAGCAAGCGCTATTGCTACCGCGAATACTAATAATCTGTTCATAATTCTCTATGTATTAAGTTACAAATATGTATTTTTACTTGCCGCCAAAGTTAAACTATTATTTCCTAATTACAATCATTTTTACGAAAAAAATGCAAAAATATTTTACTCTTATTTTATATTACGCTGATTATAAGAATAAAAGATAACAAATAATATTTCAACTTAACAAAATAACGTTTTAGAAAAATGACCAGCTATTACCAACATCTGATTTTCGTAAAAGAAAATTTTGTACCTTTGCACTCTCAAACAGGAACAGGATTATGACAGCACAATATCAAAAAACAACATCACAAATTACAAATTTAATGCAACAAAATTTCATTAAAAATCGCCCCTTTTCAGAGATGCGAACGTGATTGTTTTGTATAAATTTTATGTAACCTTATTGCAATAACGCAATATATAACTTTATGGGGATAATATAGTATTTTATCCCTTTTTTCGTGCTTTTTGCCAAAATTAAAGCGGCGTTTCAGCGTCACGAAACGCCACTTTAGAAAATTAAAACGGCGTTTCGTTCTGATGAAGCGGCGTTTGGGAAAAATCATTATTTTTTTTGTGAAAATGAGGTGAAAATTTGTCAAAATTAAGTAGAAATTTGGCTTTTTCAATCTTAATTTCGTCAATTTTTTAGTCGGATTTCGCTGCTTTTAATGAGTGTTTTGTGTAAATTATCGCTTGTTAAAATGTAATTATTTTACCTGTTTTGAGTGGCAATTTTGCACATCGGTTTGACGTTTTAAGACCAAAAGAGAAAGATAGAGCAAACACTCTATCTTTCTCTTTTTATTATTATGAATTTTTATTGATAATGAAATTGTTGAATAGACAACACACAAAGCGAAACACTACTAAAATAAGGCGTGAAATAAAAAATTTTATAAATTTTCTTTGTACATTCAAATTGATTTCTTATCTTTGCCGCCTCTAAAAACGAATATTGTTATAATAAATAAATAATCAAATGAAAGTATATCACACTTCGGAAATTAAAAACATTGCATTGGTAGGTGGTGCAAAAGCAGGAAAATCTACATTAGCGGAGGCTATAGCCTTTGAAGGAGGACTAATAACAAGGAAGGGTTCAATAGAAGAGAAAAACACTATTTCTGACTATAGAGAGATAGAAATGGAGCGAAAGAACTCGGTTGTATCAAGCGTTATGCACGTGGAATACAACAATAACAAGATTAACATTATTGATGTGCCGGGTTTTGCAGATTTTCAAGGGGAAATGGTAGCGGCGTTTCATGCAGTAGAGGCTGCTGTGGTGGTTATCAATTCGCAGATAGGCGTTGAGGTAGGTACGGAATTGGCTTTTCGTTACACAGATAAGATAAGTACTCCTATTCTCTTTGTGATGAACCAGCTTGACACTGAGAAAGCAGACTTTGATGAACAAATACGTGAGTTGAAAGAGTTTTTTGGAGACAAAATAACGATAGCTCAGTATCCGGTTAATGCTGGTGTAGGTTTTGATTCCTTTATTGACCTTGTTACACAGAAGATGTATAAATATCCAAAAGGCGGAGGGAAACCAGAATTATCTGATATTCCTGAGAGCGAAAAGGCTAAGTTTGAACAATTACGTTTAGCTTTGGTGGAGAATGCAGCATCAGGAGCAGATGATTTGATGGAAAAATACTTTGCAGAAGGCGACCTTTCCATAGAAGAAGTTAGAAGAGGGTTGAAATTGGGTATTGCTGCTCGTTCAATATTCCCTGTTTTGTGTGCTTCGGCAAAGGAAAGTATAGGTGTGGGACGTTTGTTAGAGTTTATGACATTTAATATTCCTTCTCCGCAAGAAGCAAACAACACAAAGACTTTGACAACGGGCGAAAAGGCTACTTACGATGAGGCTCAACCAACATTAGCCTTTGTTTTCAAAACCTCTAACGAGTCTCATATTGGAGAGATTGCTTATATGAAGGTGATGCAAGGTGAGTTGTCTGAGGGGCTTGATGTCATTAACTCAGCCAACGATTCAAAGGAAAGAATATCTCAAATTTTCGTCAATTCGGGAAAAAATAGGGTGAAGATAGAGAAGGCTTTTGCAGGAGATATTATCAGTACTATAAAGTTGAAAGACGTTAAGACTAATTCCACTTTGACAGCAGCTAAGAACGCAGGGCTAAAATTCAACCCTATCACCTTCCCTGAACCTATCTATACAACGGCTATTAAGGCTGTGAATTCGGCTGATGATGAGAAACTCGGAGCTGCCTTAAATGAGTTCGCCAATCACGACCGTTCTTTGCAAGTAGAATTTGCACGAGAGTTGAAACAGACAATCATTAAGGGTATGGGTGAGTTTCATATCAATACTTTGAAGTGGTATTTGGAAAATATGAAGATTGCCATTGAGCTTTTTGCCCCTAAAATTCCTTATAGAGAAACTATAACCAAGAGTGCAGAAGCATCATATCGCCATAAGAAACAATCAGGAGGTGCCGGTCAGTTTGGCGAAGTGTATATGCTTATTGAGCCTTATGTGGAAGGTATGACGCCTCAAAAAACTTACCCTGTACGTGGTACGGAAACGATTGACTTAGCTTGGGGTGGTAAGTTGGTTTTCAACAACTGTATCGTTGGAGGTGCTATTGATGCCCGCTTTTTGCCAGCTATCCTCAAAGGTATTATGGAAAAAATAGAAGAAGGTCCATTAACAGGTTCTTATGCGAGGGATATAGTTGTCAATGTTTTTGATGGCAAGATGCACCCTGTTGATAGTAATGAGTTGGCTTTCAAACTTGCTGGTCGTAATGCTTTCAAGGAAGCTTTCAAGGCGGCTGCTCCTAAAATTCTTGAGCCTATCTATGATATGGAAGTATCTGTTCCCTCTGACCTTATGGGCGGTGTGATGACTGATTTACAAGGTCGCCGTGCTATTGTTATGGGAATGGATTCCGAAGGGACAAGTTCAACCATCAAGGCACAGGTTCCACTTGCTGAAATGTATCGTTATTCTACCTCTTTGAGTTCTTTGACTTCTGGAAGAGGCTCTTTCACAATGAAATTCAACGAATATCAGGCAGTTCCTACCGATGTACAAACTGCACTGCTAAAAGCATACGAAGAAGCAACGAAAGACGAAGAATAAACCTTCGATTATGCCTTTATGGTGTAGTCATCATAATATTTAATACATTAAGGCGGCGTTTCATAAATTATGGAACGCCGTCTTATTTTCTTGAAGTGGCGTTTTAGTTTGCTGAAACGCCGCTTTAATTTTCTAAAGCGGCGTTTGGTTAAGTTAAAACAGCGTCTTGATGAAATGTAGTATCTAATCTGTATGCTCTTTCTAAAAAATACAAATGTTTTAGAAAAAAAAATGCTATGAAATTATAATATCCATAGAAGATAAAATAAATGTGTCTGTATTAGATTAGCAAGCAAGCTTTTATAGTCTGACTGCTAATTTATAGGGTTTTTCTTTGATTGCTTTCTATCATGGCAACGCTAACACCAAGCCAAAGGCAGCTATCACAATGAGAAAGCGTATGAAGTTATATTGGTGACTCCGCTCGTTGTCAAAGAGTGTTGAGACAGAGACGTGAAGCAATATGCCGACAACAAAGGATAAGACAATGTGGGCATAACGCATAACGAACAAGGAATAATGACCTATTAAAGCACCTGCCACTCCCATTATGGCGAAGATTGAAAGCATACAAAAGGCTCTTGTCTTGCTGCTATTACTTTGCACAAATGAGCCAACAATCACAACAGAGACGGGGATATTGTGAAGTATTACGCCTGTGAGAAGCGATGTGTTTATGCCATTTTCGCCAATTAAGGCAAAGCCCTCAAAAAAGGCGTGAATAGAAACGCCAACAAGCATCATTATAGGCGTAAGATGAGAGTGTGAATGAGGATTGTCTTTGCTGTTATCGGTGTGTAAATGCCCGTGTTCTGCTCCTTTTGAAATCAATTCTAACAACAACTGAAGCAGAAAACCAATAAGGATAAAGGCAGAGCATAATAGCACATTGTCGTTCTGTGCAAAGACATCAGGTAGCATATCCACAAAGCACACGGCAAGCAAAAACGCACCGCCAAAGACTGAGATGTATTTTAGGAATTTTAAGGCATTAAAAGCAAAAAACAAACTGCCGCTAACGATAGTCGCAACAAACAGCAGGCACAAACAAAAAACCATTTAGTTGCCTCCCATCATCTTGCGGATATAATCAGCGTATTGCTCGGCTGTTTCTTTGTCTCCTTTCTTGCGGAAATGCTCCTCCATAGTGGAATATACCTTTACGGCAGCATTACGCTCGTCCAAACCATAGGCTTTATAAATAGCCATAAGTTGTTGCATGGTGTTGTGGTCAAAGCGTTCTATCTCTATTAAACCTAACAGATAGCCTTCTGCAGCCATAAGGTCAGGCGGCTGTTGCCTTAGTTTTATCTGTGCGGCTAAAGAATAAGCTGCGTTATATTTGAAATTGTTCTTTATTATGTTGTCACATAAGGCTACTGCTTCTTCATTATGATTTTGTATAAGGAGAGAATAAGCTTTAAAATAGTTAGCTTGGTCTGATTTAGGGTCATATTGCAAGACGCCGTTCATCAAGGCAAGCACTGAATCTGCATTATTCGTCTGCAAATATATTTGAGCCAAAGAAAAAGCCGCTGGCTCGTTCTGATTGTCGTAAGTTAATGCTTTTTGGTAAAGAGAAATGGCTGTCGGTATATCGCCTTGCTTTAATGCTTCTGAGGCTTGGTAGTCACTCTTGTCTTCACGTTTAATAACTACGCAGATAGGGACGCCATCAACTTCAACTTTATAGACAGTATTTTTGGGAGGGTATGAGCCATTTTTAAGCTGTTGCGGGTTTATGCCTGTTGTAACAAAGATTGCATAATCCCAATCCTTTTCTCCACGCTCATAGTATCTGATAAATGTTGTTTGAAACGCTGCTGTGTCTTTGCGTAAGAAGTAACTGACAGGCTTTTCGTGCCACGCTCCAACGATTACTTTGCTGCCGTCAGGCTTTTTAGCGGCGTTTTGCTTAACCCATTCGGTTGCCTCTCTTATTGAATGAAAATAATAGTCAAGTTCATATTGTCCATTAGCCTTTTTGATGCCGCCTTCTAATTCATTGAAATATACGACTTCGTAAGGGTGATTGCGGACTGAAAACGCTAATGGATGAATGCACAACAGACAAAAAACTAAACCAATAGCATATTTTCCATACTTATTCTTAACAATCTCTAACAACGAATTGAAGCCTAATGCTGCGCAAACTACCATTGGAGGATAAACAAACATAGAATGCCTCCAGCCACCATAGACGTTGCTTTTGTTTATCACAATCCAAAACACAGGGAAGATAAAGGAGAAAAGGATAACAAAATAATAAAACCAATGCTGTTTGTTTTTACGCAACAAGGCAATTGCTGCTATGATACCTATGATTACAGCAGTAGGTATTGTCATCAGAATAAATTTAGGAGTATAATACCAAGGTAAAGCATCAGACCAAACAGAATTTCCTTCAAAAACTTGCCTCAAAGCAATAGCAAATTTGCTCATACTCATAAATGCTTCCTTAGGATGGGCAATAGGAGCTTCGATTGCAAAGGGCCAGACAAGCACCATCAATATGTAGCCAACAACAATGATACCAACGTTCCACAGCAGCGTCTTGCCAAAATATGGTTTTAGCGTCTTGCGTTTCCAAATATAATAAACCAAAGCAAATAATCCAAAAAGGGCAATGAGCAGCAGCCCTCCTATTCTCACACTCAAAGCAAAGGCAATAGAAAGAGCAAGTTTTATGGCAGTGCTCCATTTTATCTTAGGCAGATTGTCCAGAAACATTATTATATAGTATATCGTCATTATGCTTGCGGCGGCAAAAGGAACGTCCTTCATATTGTTAAAACTATGTCCAATAAATCTTGGAGACACCAACATCAAAATCATAGTCAGCAATGCAGCCCTCCAGCCACCTACTTTCTTTGCCAATAAAGAAGCAAAAAGTATAGCAACCCAACCTAAAAAAGCATTGACAATATGTCTCACTGCCATAATATCATCAACACCGAATGCCTTATAAATAATAGCCGTAAAGGTGTCCGGGCTTTGTCCATAGTAAGGCAAGTTGTAGGATTGAGTAACAACGGCAGCAGTAGTATCTCCTTCGGTATAGTATTTCAAAACGTTCTCCGAATGTTCCGTATGGAAGAACTCATCTCCTGAAATGCCGGCATCCTGACTTAAAATTAGCATGCTTATGAGAGATACAGCTGTGAGCAAATAAAACCCATATTTCCAACTAAATAGTGTGCTAAAACTTTTCATATTTGACTCTGTTTTTGTAATTAAAGTTGCTGCAAAGATACAACTTTTTTATTTTTTGTACCTTTGCAGCCTAAAATAAGTATAACTTTATGAAAATAACAAGTTTTTTCCATCGGTTAATCTACCCCATGCTGCTGTTTTGCTGTTTTGCAATAACATTACATCCAGTGTTTAAGTCTTTGTCATTATTGTTACTATTTATAACATTGGTTGGGTCATTGGAAATTAAAAAAGTTAAGTTGAAACAGAAGTTTTGGTCGTTTTATAACCCATATACAATCTTGCTGAGCTTATATTTATTATACTGCATTGGCATTTTTCACACAACTAACTTACAATACGGATTAGAGGATTTACAAATAAAACTCCCTCTTTTTATTCTGCCATTTTTAATGCTTTTTGTGCCGAAAGAACTTCTGGTAAAAGAAAAGCTATGGCATTATGCAGTAGCATTTATCTTGGGATTGGTAATGATAATGATATATCTTGTGATAGCTGGTTTTACAAAGGCTATTGCAGGAGAAACATTTGAAATCAGACATCTTCATTATTCGGCTTTATCGGGAAAATTGGGAGTAACACCAGCTTATATGGCACTGGCAATAACCGTAAGTATAATGCTGTTATGCAAAATGCCGTTAGTAAATATTTTTAAGATAAAGCCCCTATGGTCAAGGATAATTAAAGCGTGTGCATTGGGATTTTTGACTCTTTTTCTATTGTTTTTAAGGTCAAGGGCTGGGTTATTATGCTTTGCCGTTGTAAATATAACGATACTTATTGATGACATAATGCACAAAAAAATGTATTTACTTTTATTATCGCTTATATATATAGTAACGGTTATAGTTGCCGTTGTAAATATAAGTGTTTTAAATAGTAGATATAAAGTTGCTAACGACAGCAATACCACCAAAAGTGTGAAAATAGCAGGCTCTACAATGGAACGGCAAGCTATTTATACCCAATATCCAAAGTTATTTTTGAGCAATTTACCTTTTGGGGTTGGGACAGGGGACACAAAAACCGAGATAACAAATTTGGCTAAGCAAGAAGGCATAGGCTTGGGGCTCTACCTTAACGCCCACAACCAATTTCTACAAACCGGCATAGCCATAGGAACACCGGGATTAGCTGCTTTGCTGTGGCTACACTTGCTTTTTGTGATAAAATTTTGGAATAAGCGGCAATGGTGGTTGATTTCACTTATAGCAATAAGCGGAATAAGTATGATGTTTGAGTCAATGCTTGAACGGCAGCAAGGGGTTCATTACTTTGTTTTCCTAATCTGCTTTCTTGCTCCATTGGTTACAAAAGGCAAAACCAATTATTCCGAAGGCTCATCGGCTCTATCAACAGAAGAATAGTCCCCATGCATTAAGACGATTTTGCTTTTGCCTTCGCCTGTTTCGCTATCAGCAGTGTTAGTTTCTTCATCTTCGTCCTCAGTATTGAACAAGCCTCTTTCAAACTCTTCTTCTGAAAATCTATTGTCAATCTTTACATCAACCTTTACCATATAAGACGCATCCGCTGTCTCAAAAGGGACAACAAAGATAGTATCTCCGTTAGGTTTAGTTATTTTTTGTACAAAATCAGCATAGCCGGTAGGGTAGCAATCGTTGAATTGACTTTGTAGCTCTCCAGTTAGGTTATAGTAACTGACTATCAGGTGTTTTTTATCGTTCTTTGCCATAAAATTATCGCTCAATTTTTTTGCAATAATACGAACTTTGTTTTGAATAATAGAGTTTTTGACAAAAAAAAATCACTAATGTTACATATTTACAACAAATACAGAGAGATAAAAAATGAAAAAATTACCGCATAACCTCTATTATCCCTTGTTTTATCTCCGATTCATCTTCCGTTCGGAGCAATAATTTATACATATACATCCCTGCTGGCAAGTTTTGTGCATTCCAATCGTTCTGATAATGACTTGCAGAGAATATTTGCTTGCCTGACCTGTTCCATATAACAAGTACATTGTCTGGATAAAGGCTTAAATCTCCTATAACAAAATAATCATTTATCCCATCGTCATTAGGCGTTATTATATTAGGAATATGAAGCTTTGAAGAAAGGGTTACCTTCTCTGCTTGCTTGCCACGATTTGTTGGAGTCTGTACAGGATTGTTTGCCGCCGTTACTTCGCTAACATCTTCCTTTGCCGAAGCCTTCTTAATATTTGGCTCATAGTTTTGTAATGCTGCAGTGGTGTTGCTTTTCTGCGGTTGGTCAAATTCAATCGTGATGTTGCTATTGTTGGATGTAACTATCTGGTCAGTGAAATCTGTCATAATAGCTACTTTATCGGCTGTCGCAGCATTGTTTGATGTGATTTCAGTTGTATTTTCTTTTTCTGCAGCCACTATTTGCTCAACGTCATTTGTCATTTTTTGCTCCAAAACGACCTCTTTAGCAATAGTTTTATCTGCATCCTTCGTTAGATTATCCACAACAAAATATCCACCTGTCGCAACGGCAGCAGCAGCTATGCTTATCAACGTTACTTTTGCCGCAGTGGTCAAGGCTGATGTTGCCGTCTGAGCCGATGATGTTACACCATTGCCTGCTGACGAAGCATCAAGCTTTGCCTCTATCTTATTGAACAAGTCGGCGTTGGCATTAACCTCTCTGCTGGCTAACTTCTGCTTAAAAAGTTTGTCTATTTCCATATACTTTATACTTTTTTTCGTTTAATATCTCATTAAGTTGTTCTCTTACTTTTATCCTTGCTCTAAATATTGCCATCTTTACAGCACCTCTTTTAATCTCTAAAATATCCGCAATTTCATCATTGTTCAACTCATCAATGACACTCATATTGAAAACCGAACGCAAAAACGGAGGTAGTTTCCTAATGCAACCAATCAATTCTTCTTCACTAAACACATAGTCGGTCTCAATTTCAAACCTGTCTTCCACAAAAGGCATTGCTATCTCCAATCCGTTGTGTATCCTGTTGCGGCGTAGAGCATTTATTGCGTTGTTTATTATTACCGTTTTAACCCAAGCGTCAAACGAACCTTGCTTTTGCAGCTCCATAGCAGAGAAGTCTTGATAGGATTGAATGCTTTGGAACACCTTTAAGAAGCCTTCCATTAGCATATCTTCCGCATCACTATTGGTTGCTGCATAACGCTGGCAAAGAGCTAAGGCATAATTCTTATATCTTTCAAAGATAGCCTTTTGTGCCTGCCGTTCGCCTTTTTTGCACCGCTCAATAAGAGTATTCAAATCCTCGTATCTCTCCATTACACCCAATTATAACACTTTTTTTTGCCCTTCGGTAACATTTTTCTGCACTTTTTTTTGTTTTTTTTGTTGCAAAGGTAATTTTTTCTTTTAAAACAGGTACAAAATCGCAAATTTTATTACAATTATACTCCATATAATTTACACAAAACACTCATTAAAACCAGCCGTTTTTCTGCATAAATTTTACAGAAAAAACAAAGAAAAACGCCATTTCAAGGGTTATTCTGATATTTTTCTAATATATTTTAGTAAGGTAAAATGATGATTTTCGCCAAAAGCCACTTAGTCATAACGAAAGGCTGTTTCAATTTTCTAAGGTGGCGTTTCGTGATGCTGAAACGCCACTTTAATTTTGGCAAAAAGCACGAAAAAAGGGATAAAATATCATATTATCCCCACAAGGTTATATATTGCGTTATTGCAATATCATATCAGAAAATTTGTAAAAAAACATCAGGTTTTTAATACGCAAAAGCAACGTTTTTTAATGAAATTTTGTTGCATTAAATCTGTAATTTGTGATGCTGTTTTTTGATATTGTGCTGTCATAATCCTGTTTTTGTTTGAGAATGCAAAAGTACAAAAAAATCTTTTACGAAAATCAAAGGTTGGTAATCGTGTTTTCAAAAGCGTTTGTAATGCGTCCATAAAATTTAATAAAGGCACAGACGTTTCAAGTAAACGAGTTTTTCCCAAATTGTAGAAAATCGTTTTTCAATACCACAAAAGCACCATTTTTATCTTAATTTTTGATTTTCTGTTTCATCTTTTTATTTTTGTAAATCATTTATTTTCAATGGATATAGTGCCTATTTGCAAAAATATTATTTCTAAACATATTGTTGAATGAAATATTTATTGTACTTTCGCAAAATAGTTTAATCGTTTAAATGAATTATAAAATCGACTAATTTTATGCAAAAACAAAAACAACTTAAGTTTATGTTCTTAGCCCTTGCTATGTTGCTTGCGGCTAATAACGTTTCGTATGCCCAATGCACTATAAGCGGCTTGGGCGGTGGTACGGGAGATCAAGCAGACCCGTACATTATCTCATCTATTGGACATCTTGTAGCGTTGTCCGACTATTTTTCACATTATGGTAATGCCTGCTATGCCAGTTATTTTAAGATTACGGCAGACATTGATGCTGCGGGAAGTGCTTTTGTTCCACTGTCGTATTTTGGTGGAAACATAGATGGACAACATCATACTATTTCCAACATCACTACAACTGGACGAGCCGGCTTCATTGAATATGGCGACGGTTGTCATATTTCTAATTTAGGGTTGGTAAATGTAAATGTGCTGAATAATACAAATACAGGAGTAGGGGGATTTGTTGGTAGCGTATATGGTGGAGTGTTTGTAAGATGTTATGTTAGTGGTGGGCATATAGAAGGAACAGAAGACGTTGGGGGATTTGTTGGTTATGATGATCCATATTCAAACTACAATCAATGTTATTCTACTGCAAATGTTATTGCTGCAGGAAGAGATGATGGCTTCACTGCCGCAGGCGGCTTTGGTGGGTACTGCTATGGTGTGTTTTATAATTGCTATGCAAAAGGGAATGTTACAGGAACAAGCTTAGCAAATTATGCACCGGGAGCATATATCGGTGGCTTTATAGGAGTATCAGAAAGGAACAACGGAGATGGCACACAATTTTTTAATTGTTATGCAAGAGGCAATGTGTCAGGAAGAGGGGTCGTAGGTGGCTTCGCAGGAGGACCGAATTATACAAATGATGCAGCCCATAACTGTTACTCAACAGGGCAAGTATCAAGAATTGCGGACACTCTATTTGGTGGTTTTTATGGATGGGTTGGTGGCGTTTCTGACTGTTATTATGTTTCTACATGGCAAGGCACGGATGCAACAGGTGATAATTGGTCTAGCATAACCAACACTAATGTCGGCACTGGTTACACATCGGCTTATATGCAAACTACATCTTTCTTAGCAGAAATCAACGCCAATGCAACTAACCCAATCAATCCGTATATTGCAGATGTTAGTGGTGTCAATGGAGGCTATCCTATTTTGAGTTGGATGGAGTACGGCAGTGAGGCAAACCCATACCTTATTTATACGATAGAGGATTTGCGTGGTTTGAGTGATTCTGTACAGAATAACCATTTACAGGCAGGCAAGTACTGGTATTTGATGAATGATTTAACTTTTACAGATGCTGATTTGATTTATGACCTTGACGCAGATGGCACAGCCGAGTCTAATTT